>JAAPAA010000349.1 GCA_012274165.1 Thiobacillaceae bacterium | reverse complement strand
GCGCGGCGTGGACGACGTCGAGCGTTTCAAGCCATTGCTGCATGACCGGCGACAGCGCCAGTGAGTGCGCCACGCGATTCATCCTCCCAATCTTCCTTATCTCGACAGGATATTCTTTTGACGACCAAGCAACCCCCCCGCACAACCCCCAAACGCCCGTCCGCACGCAGCAGGAATGCGCAGCCCCGAATCGCCACCGCAGGGGACATTTCGCCCAGCCACAGCCAGGTGAGACTCGAATCCTTTACCGTTGGCGAAGCGGTGAGCGCTGCGCAGGAATCCAAGATCGTGGCGGTGAAGGACATCCTCAGCCGGGCCGGAAATGGCAGCCCCGAGCTGATCGAGTCGCTGAAAGCCATTCTCGCCGGTGCATCACCGGAAGACGCGGAAGTATTGCGCAGCGCGCTGCTCAGCAGGCCGCCACTGGGCAGGCCTGGCGTGCCGCACGATCCGGACGGCGAACTGGCCGACGACTGGCGCGAGGGCGGCTACCCTTACAAAAACCTGATGTCGCGCAAAAGTTACGAGCAGCACAAATATCTGCTGCAGGTGGAGCTGCTCAAATTGCAGGCCTGGGTGAAGGAGACCGGGCAGAAGGTGGTCATCCTGTTCGAGGGCCGAGACGCAGCTGGCAAGGGCGGCACCATCAAGCGCTTCATGGAACATCTCAATCCGCGCGGTGCGCACGTGGTCGCGCTGGAAAAACCGAGCGAGATGGAACGCGGGCAGTGGTATTTCCAGCGCTACGTCCAGCATCTGCCCACGGCTGGCGAGATCGCCTTGTTCGACCGCTCCTGGTACAACCGCGCCGGGGTGGAACGGGTGATGGGATTCTGCAATCAGGAGGAATACCTGGAATTCATGCGTCAGGCCCCCGAGTTCGAGCGCAATCTGGTGCGTAGCGGCGTGCACCTGATCAAGTTCTGGTTTTCGGTCAGCCGCGATGAACAGCGTCGCCGTTTCAAGGAACGCAAGGTCCATCCCCTCAAGCAATGGAAACTGTCGCCCATCGACCTGGCGTCACTCGACAAATGGGACGACTACACCAAAGCCAAGGAAGCGATGTTCTTTTATACCGATACCGCCGATTCGCCGTGGACCGTGATCAAGTCGGACGACAAGAAGCGCGCACGGCTCAATGCCATGCGCTACATCCTGCACCGCCTGCCCTATGCCAACAAGGATGTCTCACGCATCGGTTCGCTGGATCTGCTGCTGGTTGGTCGCGCGCACGTCGTGTACGAGCGCGGCGAGCATCAGGAGAATCCGCTGCTTTGACCGATCTTTAACGACAATACGGCGTATCGGACGGTCGGATGTTGAGCAGAATTGACCGGCAAAAATCAAAAGGCGCAGGTAACTGCGCCTTTTTATTGGAGTGCGTGTGGGGGTAAACGCCCCCGTTTTTAGCGGCGATTACCCCGTCCCGGCTTCAGACGTGACGGGTTCGACGGCCATTGGGGTGTCTTCGCTGGTCAGCTCTTCGGTCCAGGCCAGCGATCGCAACTGGGCGAGATTGATCTCTTCCGGAGTGGCGGCAATCTCACCGGCGTAGTGGGCGATTTGCTCGAAATCGCTACGCTCCGACGCGTCGGCGAGTTTGAGGAAGGGCGCATACGGACCCGTATGCTGGACCAGGGCCTCAACGATTGGAGCGGGCATGGGTAACTGTTCGAGCAGAAGGGCGAGCGGGATGCCCATCAGCGGTTCGGCCAGGGAAAACAGACCGGTCATGAACAACTCATCTGCCGCCTCGCGATCAAACCGGGTTTGGCCGAGCAACTCGCAGATGCGACCGCGCGTCACGGCAGTCCGCGCCAGTAGGGCGTTGGTGGGCGTTGGGTTGGCGGTGACCAGAAGCAGCGCCAGCCAGCGATACAGTGTTTTCAGTCCGATCTGGACCAGCGCCTGGCGCACGGTGTGGACAGGTTGTCGCAGGCCCGAGGCGGCGGAGTTGACGTAGCGCAACAGGCGCAGGGTCAGGGCGGCATTGCGGCGCAACGGTTCTTCGATTTCGCCCAGGTCTTCGCAGTGTTGAACCTTATTCATCAGGCCAAGCACCGACAGCTGGCCTGGCTGGATGGCATTGTTGGCGAGGGTTTCCGGGCGGGCGAAGTAATAGCCCTGAAAATACTGGATGCCGCAGTTGCGGCAGAGCTCGAACATCTCGCGGGTTTCAACCTTTTCGGCGATGAACTGGCCTTTGAAGTCGCGCTGGATGTGCTCGATGATTTCCACGGTCTTTTCGGGGTGCTGCTCGAGCACGTCGAGCTTCACGAAGTCGACCATCGGCAACAGCGGGCGGTATTCTTCCAGGGCGACAAAATCGTCCAGGGCAAAGCGGTAGCCGAGCTGCCGGAGTTCCTGGATACGGGCGATCAGCACCGGCGTGACCGGAACGGTCTCGAGGATTTCATAGACCACGTGATGAGGTGGGAGCAGGGAAACGAAGTCGCTCATCAAGGTGGCTTCGTCCAGATTGATGAAAGCGAGCTTGCCGTGCAGCAGCCAGTCGGGTCCGAGGCAGAGGGTGTTGCTGATGACCTCGACGCCGGCTTGCAGCTGGCTGGTGATATGGGCAGAGACGGATGCCATCGATTGCCTGAACAGGAGTTCATAGGCGAACAGCTGGTGTGTCGCATCGACTATGGGTTGCCGTGCGAGAAAGGTTTCCTTGTCCATCCAGAACTCCTCGAAAGACGTGTGTATTTGTATTTATCAGAAGGAGATATCCGCTTAACTCGACTTAACGGCTAAATGGGCTAAAGCTGTAGCTGCGCCCCAAGCATCGACCGGTAACCTGTTGGCCCTGCCTGCGGGTATCCTGACACCGCCTGCGGGCACACCGGCCACCGCCGGGTATGACCCGCCCGACTAGTAGATAGAGATGCTGTGAGACGCCAATGAATACATCGTTGCTGCTGTGGAGCCTGCTTTTCAGTTCAGCCGGGCTCGGGTTTTTTCTGTATGGCAAGAAGCAACAGGCAGTCGTCCCGCTGTTCAGCGGGCTGGCCCTGATGATCTATCCGTATTTTGTGTCCAATTCGATCCTGCTGGTCGCCATCGGGGTGGTGCTCGTCGCCGTGCCTTACTTCGTCAGGTTTTAAGGCTGCGCCCCGGCTGGCGCATATTTATTCGCCGGGTTTGGGGCTGTGCATGGCCAGGTTCATCAGTTCGCCCGGCATTGGGAAAACGATGGTGTTGCTTTTGTCGCCGGCGATGTTGGACAGCGTCTGCAAAAAACGCAGCTGCATCGCCTGGGGCCTGACGGCGAGGATCTCGGCGGCGGCCAGCAGTTTTTCCGCAGCCTGCAATTCGCCTTCGGCATGGATCACCTTGGCGCGCCGCTCGCGTTCGGCTTCGGCCTGTTTGGCGATCGCCCGCACCATGGTTTCGTTGATGTCGACGTGCTTGATCTCGACGTTGGAGACCTTGATTCCCCAGGCATCGGTCTGGGTGTCGAGAAGTTGCTGGATGTCCTGGTTCAGGCGTTCGCGCTCGGCCAGCATCTCGTCGAGTTCGTGCTTGCCCAGCACCGCGCGCAGCGTGGTCTGCGCCAGCTGGCTGGTGGCGTTGAGGAAATCCTCCACCTGCAGGATGGCCTTGGCCGGGTCGATGACACGGAAATACACCACCGCGTTGACCTGAACCGAGACGTTGTCGCGCGAGATCACATCCTGGCTCGGTACGTCGAACACCACCGTGCGCAGGTCGACCCGCACCATCTGCTGGATGCCGGGAATGATGATCACCAGTCCCGGCCCCTTCACTTTCCAGAAGCGCCCGAGCTGGAACACCACGCCGCGTTCGTACTCGCGCAGGACGCGCAGACTGGAAGCCAGCAGCACGATGACAACCAGCACCAGGGTCAAACTGCTGAATTCAAACATGATCATTCTCCTTGCCGGGGTTCCACTTCGAGCAGCAGATCGTGGCGGGCGCGCACCCGCACCGGACTGCCGCGTTTCAGGGGGACAGCACTGCGCACGCGCCAGCGTTCACTATGCACGCGTGCCCAGCCTTCTTCCTCCATGTCCTCCAGGATGATTCCGCTGGCGCCGATCAGCTCCTCGGCGCCGGTGACGACCGGTCGCCGGCGCGCCCGTAGCGCCAGGTTGGCGACAAAAAAGCTGAACAGTGCGCTGGCGATGGCGACCGGGACGATCAGCGCCCACGGCAGGCCGTAGCCGGGCAGCTCGGTATCGATCAGCATCACCGAGCCGATGGCGAAGGCAGCGATGCCACCCAGGCCGAGTGCGCCGAAGCTGGGCAGAAAAGCCTCGGCAATCATCAGGACGATGCCTAGCAGAATCAGCGCCAGCCCGGCGTAATTGATCGGCATGACTTGCAGCGCGAACAGCCCGAGCAGCAGGCAGATGCCGCCGACCACGCCGGGGAGCACCATGCCCGGGTTGGCGAATTCGTAGATCAGGCCGTAGATGCCGAGCAGCATCAGGATGTAGGCGATGCTGGGATCGCCGATGACCGCCAGGAGGCGGCTGCGCCAGTCGGGCGGAATGCGTTCGATGCTGGCATGGGTGGTGGAGAGGGTGATCGTCTGGCCGCCCATCTGGATCGTGCGGCCGTTGAGTTGCTTCAGCAGATCGCCGAGGTCGGTGGCGATGAGGTCGATCACGTTCAGCTTCAGCGCCTCGGTTGCCGGCAGGCTCACCGCTTCGCGCACCGCCCGCTCAGCCCAGTCGGCATTGCGCCCGCGCAGTTCGGCCAGGCTGCGGATGTAGGCGGCGGCGTCATGTACCGCCTTGCGGGTATGCGTGTCGCCCGGCGCGGGCGTGGCCTTGCCAGGGGTGGCGCTGTCGGGTTGCTCCGGCGCGGCGGCGCCCGGCGCCAGTTCGACCGGTGTCGCCGCGCCCAGGTTGGTCGCTGGCGCCATCGCCGCGATGTGGCTGGCATACAGGATGTAGGTGCCGGCACTGGCCGCGCGCGCACCCTTGGGCGAGACGTAGGTGGCGACCGGAACCGGCGAAGCGAGGATGGCCTTGATGATGTCGCGCATCGAGGTATCGAGCCCGCCCGGCGTGTCCATCTCGATCACCACCAGCTGTGCCTTGTCGCGGGCGGCCTTGTCGAGTCCGCGCAGCAGGTAGCTGGCGCTGGCCGGGCTGATTGCGCCCTGCACCGTTAGCACCCGCACGCTGGCGGCACTGGCGGGGAGCGCCAGCAGTGCCAGAAAAACAAGGCCGAGAAGCATTCGAAATGAATGTGCCATCTACCCAATCTAGACCCTAACGGGGTCATTGCGACTTGCGGGCGCGGCGCAATTTTTTGCTGGCTTTCCGGTGAGTGCCCGCCCCGATGTCTAAGATGGAGAACATTCATTCCAGCGGAGGCTTAGCACCATGAACTACACCGTCAACCTGCTCAGGAGCCAGTTCGTCACCCACGATGTGAAGCACTTCATTGTCAGCAAGCCCGCGGGGTTTTCCATCGTGCCCGGTCAGGGGGTGGAACTGGCGATCAATCTGCCGGATCTGCGTGAGCAAGGGCGGCCTTTCACGCCCACCGGACTGGCCGCCGACCGGGTGCTGGAATTCACCATCAAGGGCTATGCGGATCATGCCGACGGCGTGACCCGGCTGCTGCATCAGCTCGAACCCGGCGCCGAGCTTTTGATGTCGGAACCGTTCGGCACCATCAGCTATCAGGGACCCGGCGTCTTCATCGCTGGCGGCGCCGGCATTACGCCTTTTCTGGCCATCCTGCGCGATCTGGCGCGCATGGGCGAACTGGACCGGCAGACGTTGATCTTTTCCAGCAAGGCGCCGCGTGACGTGATCTGCGAAAAGGAATTGCGCCATTTGCTGGGGGATCGTTGCATGCTGCTCTGCAGCAGTGCCGATGCGCCGGGCTATGACCATCGGCGCGTCGATCGTGCTTTCCTTGAAGAGAAAATCACGGACTTCGACCAACGCTTTTATGTCTGTGGTCCACCTGCCTTCATGGAGGCGGTTAACGGCGCCTTGACGGATATTGGCGCACGATCGGAAAGCCTGGTGTTTGAACGCTGACTGCAGTGCACAGCAAAACAGGGCGCCCGGCTACCCCGTTTTGTTGCAGGCCCACGTCACGCTCGCGTATCTGAAGCGCCTGCCGATTGATGAAATCAAGATTGACCGGGCATTTGTGCAGGACATGCTGACCGACCCGGACGATGCCGCACTGGTGGAAACCATCATCTCGGTCGCCAAGCACATGCGCCTCAATGTCGTGGCGGAAGGAGTGGAAACGCAGGCACAGGCTGACTTCCTTCACAGCCTGGCGCCTGTGGCACGTCAAGGTTATCTCTATGGCCGGCCCATCGCGGCTGATGCCTGGATCGCACACTGGCGAACCCTTGAAGTGCCGAACCCGATTGAACATGCGCTAAGCTGGAACAAGCAACCGCAAACCAAGTAAAAAAACCCAGGAGAAACAAGCATGGCGACACCCGATACCCACAACTTTGCCGTGTTTTGCGATTTTGAAAACGTGGCCATCGGCTTGAAGGAGGGCAACCACCCGGATTTCAAGATTCGCCCTGTGCTTGAGCGACTGCTGCTCAAGGGCAGCATCGTGGTGAAGAAAGCCTACTGCGACTGGGACCGCTACAAGGAATACAAGCGCGACATGCACGAGGCGGCGTTCGAGCTGATCGAGATTCCGCATGTGCGGCAGTCGGGCAAGAACTCGGCCGATATCCGCATGGTGGTGGATGCGCTCGACCTTTGCTACACCAAGACGAACATCGATGCCTTCGTGATCATCAGCGGCGACTCGGATTTTTCGCCGCTGATTTCCAAGCTCAAGGAAAACGGCAAGAGCGTGATCGGCATCGGAGTGCGCGGTTCGGCTTCGTCGCTGCTGATCGGCAACTGCGACGAATTCATTTTTTATGAAGATTTATTGCCAACCAAGGCAACGCAGATCAAGGCGCCGCCAAAAGCATCCGCCAAAAAACAGGCCGCAGTGACCCCGCCGCTGAAAGATGCGGCCGGCAGCGCGGCCAAGACGGCGAGTCCAACCCGGCGGCGCGCCCGCCCGGGGGCAGAACAGGCAGCGGCAGGTGACACAGGGCAGGCTGTGGGCAAGGCGGAACCGAGCGCTGAGGACAAGAAGAACCATGCGATCGAGCTCGTGGTGAGCACCGTGGAGCAGCTGGTGGCCGAACGCGGTGGCGAAGGAGCCATTTCGGCTTCGCTGATCAAGAGCACCATCAAACGCGTTCATCCTGGATTCAGCGAATCGGAATACGGCTACAGCGCGTTTGGCAAGATCCTGGACGATGCGCATAAAAAAGGCGCGCTGGCGGTGGACAAGAAAGAGGGCGGCGCCGTTTTTGTCAGCTTGCCGCCATCCCGAACCTGAATCAAAACGGCACTGACCAGGGATACCCCGGAATATTTCCCCTATTCCGGTGGCTGCGGATTCGCTCGTCGTGACCCATAATGAACTTCAGGTTCGTTGCAAACCGACCCTGTCCGGAGGTCGATATGGGCAAGAAATCCTATCCCCTGTCCAAAGTCTATGGCTTGCTGGAGCCGGGGCCAGTAGTGTTGATCACCACTGCCAGCAAGGGGCGGACGAATATCATGGCGCAGTCATGGCACATGATGATGGAGTTCGAGCCACCGTTGCTGGCGGCCATTATCAGCGGCCGCAATTACTCCTTCGATCTGCTGCGGGCAAGCCGGGAATGCGTGATCAATATCCCGACGCTGGAGCTGGCGCAAGCCGTAGTGGGCTGCGGCAATACGTCGGGGCAAAACACAGACAAATTCAAGGCCTTTGGCCTGACCTCTACCCCGGCCACGTGCGTGGCCGCACCCCTGATCGAAGAATGCTACGCCAGCATCGAGTGCCGGGTGACAGACACCCGCATGGTGAATAAGTACAATCTTTTCGTTTTCGAAGCGGTCAAGGCGTGGCTCGACCCGGCGCAGAAAAATCCGCGCACGCTCCACCATCGGGGGAATGGCGCGTTCATGATCGCCGGCGAGACCCTGAAACTGCGCTCAAAAATGAAATGAGGTAGCCGCCAATAGGGGATGTCTTCACCCGCTTATTCGCGATCACCAGGCACGCAGGCCACACTGGTATGACCTGGCTCTGCGCACCTCGCCAGCAACATTCCGTAACAATTCCGCCTTCGCCAGACATCTGGCGGATACATTGCTCGGCCACACTGACTCGCATGCCGCACCCATTCCGGGTCGGCTTTCGATACTGTCTCAAAAGGAGAATGCAATGAAATCGATGTTAACCAAACGTGCCCTGTTGGTGGCTCTGATCGCGGGCGGCGGAGTGCTCGCTGCGTCAGCCTACGCGGTCAGTGGTGGTGCTGCTGCTGATGGCATGCCGGGCTGCGACGTGCGCCACGGCCAGGCGATGCAGGCCAAGATGGCGGAGCGGCAAGACAAGCGCATGGCCGAACTGAAAGACAAGCTGAAACTTACGCCCGCGCAGGTCGCTGCGTGGCAGGCGTTTAGCGATGCCGAAAAGCCTAAACTGCAGGCGCAGAGTGTGGATCGAGTTGCAATGCGTGAGGCTTACGCAAAAATGAACACGCCGCAGCGTCTGGATGCGATGCTGGAAAAATCCGACCAGCGCCACGCGCAGATGGTGGCGCGCGTCGCGGCGGTGAAGACGTTTTATGCGCAACTGACGCCCGAGCAGCAGGTAGTGTTCGATGCCGAGGCGAGGCTGGGTTCCGGCCGTGGCCATGATGGGAAAATGCACCATCAGTCATGATGCGCGGAGGCTGAAGTAGCAAATTTCTATAAGTAGAGGAGGGCGGGCAACCGCCCTCGTTTTTTGTGGCCGCTTTGGAATGTCCAGGCCCAAGACGTTAGCCCTTGTCTGGTTGGTCAATCGCTTCCGGGGTTGGCGGGGTTTCCAGGGTTGGCGGCGTTTCGGGGACGGCTGTTTTTTTATGTTCCTTTTCCGCCTTTTTTTTCTTCTTTTCCAACTCTCGTTGGCGCTTTTCGTATGAGTAGTTCGGTTTCATGTCCAGGCTCTTGTCTGTCAGTGTATGACAGACACAATACCTCACCCGGACGACTCCGTAATCATCGTATTGATTCGGTGCCGTCTGGATTGATAATCTTCCCGTTATTCTGTCGGGTGTTCTGCGAAAATAGCGCTCACGCCGTTACGGCAGCACACGCTGTTGCGCAACATTCCCCCGGCATTCCAGGAAAACCCATGAAAAAGACCGATCTATACAAAAGCGAAGGCCTGAAAATAAGCGGCCAGATGAAACAAGCCGGCACGCCGGATCGTTTTGGCAGTGCGGCCAGCACGGTGTTATCGCGTCGCGATCAGCGCAAGCTGGAACAGGCACAGGGCCTGGTCGCATTTGCCGTCAAACTCGATGGCGAACTGGTGAAGCAGGTTCATGCACTGGCCGAGGCGCGCCAGATGGGCGTCAATGAAACCGTTGCGGGCTTGCTCACCAAGGGACTGGCCGCCTGACGGGTCTGGGG
>JAAPAA010000348.1 GCA_012274165.1 Thiobacillaceae bacterium | reverse complement strand
GTATGTAGCCGAATCCGGCGAAGGCGCCAACTGGCGCGACGCCTGCTCAACCCTGCTTCAGCTATTTCTGAGCCTGCAAGCTCCGGAATCTGGCGCCCGGGAAGCCCGCCTGCAGGCCATTCCCGCAATCAATGCGGCATTACGACGTGGCCTGCTGGCACAAGGCGCCGATCCTGCTCAGTTGAAAAGCTTTTTCAGCGCCATCACTGCCACCCAGGAGTGCTGGATCCGTCCCGATGTCAGCCAGCCCATCAGCGTGGTCAATACGTTTGTGCCCCAGCGCATTTCACCGGATGAAGTCGAGTCGCTCGCACGGCAACTGGCAGATCCCGCCCCCAACGACCTCATTCTGCAACAGACCCAGCAGTTGCTCGAAGGCGACTGGGTGGACTTCGATCCGCCATGCGAAGGCCTGGCGACCGCGCGCGTGGCCTGGGTGGGGGTCCATGGCTACTTACTGTTTTGCGACAGTGCAGAAGCGCAACGGTTCTCGCTTGACTGCACGCGACTCGCAGCAGAAATCCGCGCGGGCCGTACGCGCATTCCAGAGCAGTCACTTACACGGAAAGCCATGCTGCGTCTCAAATCACAATTATATGACAGCCCAGCCTAAAATTTTCACGCAAAACACTTAAGGTTTCCCCAGCAACAGCCGATAGATCAGTTATGCGACGATGCGCCTGAATCACAGGGGCATCCGCTGACCACCGAACAGGGCAAACCCGCCGCGAGACGGGGACGCAAAGTTTCCGGTCTCGACCTTTAAACAGCATGGTCGAGATAGCGGGACTGCCGGCAGCACTCCGGTCTTATATTCCCTTCGTTCTCTGGTTGGCCCGTCGCTTATGCAGCGAGGTGACCCAATGGAGCGCGAAATGCCTGACAACTCAGTCGTAGTTAACCTCAATCAATTCGAACGTTCGCGTCGCACCCCTGGTGGGGCCTCTGCCGAGACCTTGACCATGCTGCACGACTGCCGCGACCAATTGATCGAGGGTGCGACTCGCACCCTGACACGCCAAACCGAAGCCATGGAGGGCACGCTGCTTGCCATGGCCGACCGCTCGCCCTTGCTCGATACACGCAATACTTATTACGGCGCCCAAGGCATCCTCAACAAACAAGCCAACGAATTGCTGAGCGCCTGCAAGGATGCGTATTGCCAGAGCTTCAGCAACTTCACCTTCGGCCGTGAAAAATCAGTCGCAATTGAACTGTCCGAACTGTCGCTGGTTGGCGACCAGGATTTTGAAATCACGCTGGCAATCGACAAAGCCACCTCACGTCTACGCTTTAACTGCGCCGAAGAACTGGTTGCCCTGGATGCGCGCATCGCCCATCTGATGGCACGCCCAAGCCTGAGCGAAAACGACAACCCGCTGGGTCCACGCGCATTGTGCGAGGCGCTGCTGGATGGCATTACCCACATGAATGTGTCGCAGGACATCAAGATCGTGCTGCTGAACCAGTTCAATCTGGTGCTCACCACTGAACTCGCGGGCATATACCAATCCATCAACCGCTATCTGGTCAACCATGCCATCCTGCCCGACCTGAAAGCCGGCACAAAAACTCGCGCGCAGAATCAGGCCATCTCCACCCCTGCATCGGGTGCTGCCGTCGCGCAGCCATTGGCAGGGGGCGACATGTTCAATCTGTTTGAGCAATTGGCCGGTGGCGGCAGCCATGGCCATGCCACCGGAGGCTCTGGCGGGTCAGGGATCGGGGGTACAGGGCATGCAGGCGGCTCATCCCCGGGAATAGGCGGCTTCACCCTGCTCGACTCGCTCAGCCAATTGCAGCTTGGTGCAATGAGACTACCCGGCGGTGGCAGCTTCGAGTTGCCGCTGCTGGAAGCCGCTTCCATCCAGAACGTGCTGCGCAGCTTGCAGCAAAGCCCCGTCATGCAATCGGCGAGCCCGCTCGATGCCGTGCTGGTGGATGCGGTCGCGATGTTGTTCGATGTCGTGTTCGATGAGACCGCGATCCCCGACCGCCTCAAGGCGCAAATCGCGCGCCTGCAAATTCCGGTTCTGAAGGCAGCCATGCTGGACCGGAATTTCTTCTCGGAACAAAACCATCCCGTACGCCGCATGCTGGATGCAATCGCTACGCTTTCCATCCACCTGCCTGAAAACGAAGCAGGCAACACCCGACTGGATGCCATTTCACACATCGTGAGCCGGGTGCTCGACACCTTCGAGCAAGATATCTCGGTGTTCGAAGTGGCCGCAACCGAGCTGGAAGCGATGGGCTCCACGCTGGAAGAAACCCTGGAGGAAACGGTCGACGTTGGCCTGCAGCAGGACATTGCCCAAATCAAGCAGGCCGAACGTGCCGAACTCGCGCCGGTCATCGTGCATGATTTCATCAATCGCGCACTCAAGGATCAGCCGGTTGCGGAAGCCGTGCGTGAATTCTTGCGGCGGGACTGGGCACGTCTGCTGACCGTGGATTACATCGACGAAGGGGAGCAAGGCGCGCACTTCAGCAGCAGCATCGAAACCATGCGCGAGCTGGTTTGGAGCGTGCAATCCAAGGCAGACATGGACGCACGGCTGATGCTGGTGCGCATTCTGCCCGGGCTGTTGAAACGCCTGCGCGAAGGCACAGCCAAGATAGGCTTTCCGGCCAAGCTGTCCGACCGCTTCTTCGCCACCCTGGTGATCCTGCACGCCAACGCGGTGCGTCCCAACACGCAGCCCGTGCCCCTGCCCGACGCAACGCCGGCAGACGTAGCAGAGGTGGCAGAACCCGCTCCGCCGCCCGAAGCTGCGATCAGCGTTGCCGAAACCCCGGCCGTAGCGGTCGCTGAGCCCGAACCCGCCGCACCCGAGTTTGAAGATCTTTTCAGCCTGCGCGCCCGCTCCCTCAACAAGGGCGACTGGGTGGAATTCCATTACGAAGACGGCACCATCCGCTGGGCGCGGCTGGGCTGGATCAGCGGCGTCAAGAACACCTATCTGTTCTCGGATCAGGACGGCATGAACAGCTTCTCCATCGGCCTGCATCGCCTGGCCGACAAGCTGCGTCGTGGCGAAGCCGTACTGGTCGAGCGCAAGTCCATCACGGAATCGGCATTCGGCAAACTGATGAATCTGTTCCGCCAAAAACTCAGCAGCGTCTGAGCCATTCCACACGTGCTTGAGCACGTGGCGGGGTGTTACCCTGCCGGGGTGAACTCATTTGCTTCCCGCGTTATCCACTGGCAACAGTGCAATGGTCGTCATTACCTGCCCTGGAAAACCAGTCGCGACCCTTACCGCATCTGGCTGTCCGAAATCATGTTGCAGCAGACCCAGGTTGCCACCGTCATTCCCTATTTCGAACGTTTTGTCGCACGCTTTCCCACCCTGCCCCAGCTTGCGGCGGCACACGAAGACGACGTCCTCGCGCTGTGGAGCGGGCTGGGGTATTACAGCCGCGCGCGCAATCTGCACGCTGCCGCACGCGCAATCGTCGCGCGTCACCCCGGAGCGTTTCCCGACACAGCTGAACTGATCGCCCTGCTGCCGGGCGTCGGCCGCTCCACCGCTGCTGCGGTGGCTGCCCTGGCGTTCGGCCAGCACTGCGCCATTCTCGATGGCAATGTCAAACGCGTGCTGGCGCGCCACGGTGGAGTAGCCGGCTGGCCGGGAGACAAAAAAGTTGAGGCCGCACTGTGGCATCTGGCGGAATCACTTTTACCGCCAGGCACGCTGAAAGGCACCGGCGCCATCGAAACCTACACCCAGGGCATGATGGACCTGGGTGCGCTCGTCTGCACCCGCAGCCAGCCAGCCTGCACGACCTGCCCACTCAACGCGGACTGCGTCGCCCACACCCAGCGCCGCACCGCTGAACTCCCCACACCTCGCCCCAAAAAAGTTCTACCCGAACGGCAGATACAAATGCTGCTGCTGCTCGATCGGGGTGAGCTGCTGCTGGAAAAGCGCCCGGCGCGCGGGATATGGGGCGGCATGTGGAGTTTGCCCGAGCTCCCCATCGACAGCGACCCAGCTCAACACTGCCGCGAGCGCTTCGGCCTGACCGCGAAATCGCAGCACACGTTGCCGAAACTGAGTCACAGCTTCACCCACTTCAAGCTGCATATCCAGCCCGTGCAGCTTCGCCTTGCGCCCCGCCTGTCCACCTTGCCGGGACAAATCTGGCTGCCCCCGGCTGACGCGCTGGGTGCCGCCCTGCCCGCCCCCATACGCACACTCGTGGCTCAGCTAATCGCCTTGACCGCCGCGACCTGCACGTTCTCCGGCTCCATGCTATAAATTGTCAAACTCACCACACCTCCGGCCACTTCTTGTGCCCTTTGTACGAATTGCATCCTGTTGGCTGTCTGGACTGGTCTTGCTGGCAAGCTCAATGCTCGCCATGGCCGAGATCATCGTCAATCCCAGCGTCAACGCTCACAGCATCAGCCCGGCCAGCCTGCGCAATATCTATACCCTGCGCCAGACCACCTGGCCTGGCGGTCAGACCATCGTGGTGTTTGTATTGCCCGACAATCATCCCGTGCACGAAACCTTTGCCAAGGAAAAACTCGGCCTCTACCCCTATCGACTGCGCCAGATCTGGGATCGCCTCAGTTACAGTGGGATGGCCAGCGCCCCGATCGAGGTGAAAGACGAAAACGAAATGCGCGCGCGCGTGCGCGCCACCCCCGGTGCAATCGGATATACAAGCAAGGACACAAGCCATGACGGCATCAAGACGCTCACGCTGGAGTAGCCTGCTGCTGGCCGGCTTACTGACGACCACAGCCGTCGAGGCAGACGGTCTCGCCGACACGCGCTACCGCATTCAGGGGTTCGCCGCTGAGACCCTGATCAGCAGCACCAACAACAATTTCTTTGGCGAAAGCCGCGATTCCATCAGCCCCGATTTCACCGAGATCGGGCTGCAGGGTTTCTGGTTGCCACTCGACGCCCTGCAACTATCGGGGCAGATTTTGTATCGCCGTGCTGGCGAATCCGACCATGAGGGCCTGCGACTGGACTACGCCCAGGCCGACTGGCGGTTTTACCAAAACGACACCACCCAGCTTGGGATCAAACTCGGCAAGGTCAAGGTTCCCTACGGCTTGTATAACGAGACGCGTGACGTGCCGTTTACCCGTCCCAGCATCCTGCTGCCACAAGCGATCTATCTGGATAACAGCCGCAGTTTGCTGATCGCTGCGCCTGGCGCAATTTTCCATGGCAGCAACGTCAGCCCTTCCGGCACCTTCGATTTCACCCTAGGCTGGGCGCAGCCGGACTTTAGCAGCGAATCAGTAGAATACGTTTTTCTGGGCACCAGCCGGTCCGGCAAGCTGGAAGGGAAGCCCTCATTCAGCACCAGTCTGCGCTGGGATGCCCCGACCGACACCACGCTCATGCTGACCTACGTCGATGCCAAGGCCGACTATGAGCCAGGCACCCCAGACAATCTGGCAGCAGGCTCGATCCGCTTCCGCAATCTGCTCCTGTCCTTCCAGCAACGATTCGACACCGTGACGCTCACTGCCGAATATAACGAACCTCGAAACAACCGCACTGGCTTCGGCGCAGCGTTGCCAGATGCCACACGTAACTCAATCGCGTATTACCTGCAAGGCGAATGGCGCTTTCATCCCGAGTGGGAACTGGTATTGCGCAATGAAATCAACTACCGTGACACGCACGATAAATCCGGCCAGAAACTTCAAGCAGCCACCGGCTTGCCAGCACATCTCATGTTCAGTGACGACTGGGTCGTGGGGCTGCGCTGGGATGCGACACCCAATCTGATGTTGCGGGCGGAATACCACCACGTCAATGGCACCAGCTGGCTGCCGGGACTCGACAACCCGGACGTCTTTGCCACCGAGCAGCACTGGAATATGGGCTTGCTGCAAGCGGCTTACCGCTTTTAACACCATGTCTATGCCTGCTTTTGTCAGCCTGAAATGGAAGCTGCTGCTGCCGCTCACGCTTGCCATGGCAGCCGGCACGATCGCGCTTACCTGGGTGAACGACACCAATCTTCAACATACCGTTGAGCAGACCCGGCGTGACGATGCCACGCGTAACGAAGCGCTGCTGCGTTTCCTGATTCAACAGAATGAACGCCAGCTGCTGGATGCAGGGACGGCGCTAGCCGACTTTCTGGTGGTCTGCAGCAGCGGCTCACTCGAACTGGACTCCGGCGCCGTCCTGCAACCTTACTGGGAGCAACTCAGTTTGAACCAGGGGTTTGAAAGTCTGCGCCTATACGCAGCCAATCAACGGCTGATCATCGGCTTTGGCGACGTGACCACCCCTGACGACCTGATTCGCACCAATCTGGCCGAAGTCCTCGCCGATGAACGCCCTGTCAGCATTCTGCATTGCGCCAATAACTGCCTGTTCATCGGTATGGTGCCGGTGTTACGTCATGGCGTCACCGCCGGCGTGGTGGTGGTCACCATGGATCTATCCAGTTTGCTGAGCGCATTCGCGCAAAGCAGCGAGCGCGATCTGGCCGTTGCAACCGATCACGCAACCTCGATGCGCCTGCTCGCTGCCACCACGCCCACCCTTAAAACACTGCCCAGCACAGTTCATATCACCCTGCATACGCCG
>JAAPAA010000347.1 GCA_012274165.1 Thiobacillaceae bacterium | reverse complement strand
GTCTGCAGCACACTGATCGGAGCGGTGCCGGCTGTGGCCGTCTGGACCACCACGCCCCCGTTGCCAAGAGCCATCCTGGCCGAGCACGCGCGACGCGCCATCGAGAGCTGCGAGCAGAGGAGCGCGGTCGGCCGGCGGGATCGGGCGGTCTTGCTGGTGTTGGCCCGATTGGGTTTGCGTTCCGGCGAGGTCATCAAGCTGGTCCTCGACGACATCGATTGGGACGCCGGCCATCTACGCATCCGCGGCAAGAACCGGCACGAGTGCCTGATGCCACTCCCAGCAGACGTCGGCGAAGCCATCGCCGCTTATCTGAGGGAGGGCCGGCCGGTCACTGCGGATCGCCATCTCTTCGTCCGGACGCGGGCGCCTTTCAGGGGCTTGAAGCACGACTCGGACGGCGTCGGGTCGATCGTTCGCCACGCGCTCGAGCGCGCAGGCGTGGACGCGCCTCACAAGGGCTCACACCAGTTTCGCCATGCCCTCGCCGTCCGCATGTTGCAAGAGGGCGCGTCCATTCCAGAGATCGGCGAGCTACTCCGTCACCGCAGCCCGATGTCTACGGCCATCTATGCCAAGGTGGATCTCGTTGCGCTGCGCGCGTTGGCGCTGCCGTGGCCGGGGAGCACGTCATGAACACTCTGCGCGAGTCCGTGCACGACTATCTCCAACTGCGCCGCGACCTGGGCTTCAAGCTCCAGGACGCCGGCTTGCAGTTGCCGCGGTTCGTGGCCTTTTTGGAAGCGAACTGCGCGAACCACATCACGACAGCTCTGGCGCTGTCCTGGGCGCAGCAACCAGAGTCGGTGCTGCCCGCCGAGTGGGCTCGCCGGCTCGGTTATGTGCGGGGCTTCGCCCGCTATCGCAGCGCCGTCGACTGCCGAACGCAGGTCCCGCCACCACGGCTGCTGCCGCATCGATCCACTCGCGCCAGGCCTTACCTGTACTCGGACGAGGAGGTCCAGGAGCTCTTGGCGGCCGCGCTGAAGCTGCCCACCACTTGGCATGCCACGCCGCTGCGTCCATGGGTCTTCTATTGCCTGCTCGGTTTGCTCAGCACGACCGGCTTGCGGATGGGCGAGGCGCTCGGCCTGCACGTCGCAGACCTGGACCTTGAGCAAGAGGTGCTGATGATCCGTCGAGCCAAGCTCGGCCGAGTCAGGCTCGTGCCGCTGCATGCCTCCACCACCGCTGTCCTGGCCGACTACCTGCGTCGACGGGATGAGTACTTCGGAGGAGCCGCCTCACCTTACCTATTCGTCTCGAACCGGGGCACTGGGCTCGACCAGGCCCAGGTGCACCGGACCTTCTACGAGTTGTCGCGCAGCATTGGTTTGCGTGGGGCCACGGCAAGCCACGGACCTCGGCTGCACGACTTCCGCCATCGCTTCGCTGTTCAGGTTCTGACGCGTTGGTACGAAGCGGGCGACGACGCGGGTCGGCGCTTGCCGGTGCTGTCGGCATATCTCGGGCACGTCAGCATTGAAGACACGTACTGGTATCTGAGCACCTGGCCGGAGCTGATGGCGCAGGCGATGTCGCGGCTCGAGCAACGCTGGGGAGCGGCATCATGACGGCTTCCCGGGTCAGCTTTGCTGTCTTGCTCGAGCGCTTCTTCACCGAGAGTTTGATGCGTCAGCGTCAGGCCAGTGCTCACACGATCGCTTCTTATCGCGACACGTTCAAGATGCTGCTGCAGTTCGTCCATAGGCGATTGCACAAGGCACCGTCGGCGCTGTCTCTCGAGGACGTCAACGCGCCACTGGTCGCGGCGTTCCTCGACGACCTCCAAGCCTCGCGAGGTGTCACTGCCCGAACGCGGAACCTTCGCCTTACGGCCGTGCATTCGTTGTTCCGCTTCGCCTCCTTCGAGGCGCCGACTCACGCCGCGCAGATCGCCCGTGTGCTGGCGATCCCGGCCAAGAGGTTCTCCGTGCCTTGGTGCCCCTTCTGAACCGCGCTGAGGTCGATGCGTTGCTCGCGGCGCCGGACCAGCGTACCTGGTTCGGGCGTCGCGACCACGCGTTGATGCTCTTGGCTGTGCAGACCGGTTTGCGGCTCTCGGAGCTCACCGCCCTGCGGCCCGATGACGTGCACCTCGGTACCGGGGCGCACGTGCGAGTCCTTGGCAAGGGACGCAAGGAACGTTGTACGCCGCTGAGCAAGAACACGCGTGCGGTGTTGACCTCATGGTTGCACGAACCTCCAAGGGCGCCAGGCCAGCCACTCTTTCCGAACGCGCGCGGAGGGCGACTGAGCGCGCATGGCATGCAATACATCCTGGCCAAGCACGTGGCAGCCGGCACTGACGTCTGCCCTTCGTTGAAGGCGAAGCGGGTCTCGCCGCATGTGCTTCGCCACACGACGGCGATGGATCTGTTGCAGGCAGGGGTGGAGCAGTCGCTGATCGCGCTGTGGCTCGGCCACGAGTCGATCGAGACCACGCAGATGTATCTGGAGGCCAACCTGGCGCTGAAGGAGCAGATGCTGGACAGGACAATGCCATTGAACGGAAGGCCAGGTCGCTACCGGCCCGACGATCGTCTGCTAACGTTCCTCAAGAGCCTCTAGCCTGAGAACCCAGGCGCGCCGGCTTTCATCCGGCGCGCTTCTGAAGTCGATTCGAAATCTGAGCGGCTGGACGCATCTGGGCGACCGTGCCACGATTCACGGCGCCTGGGCCTTTCCATCGAACGTTGGGCCCGTAGAAGTCGCTCAGGAGCCACGCATGCCTCAGCTTGAGCCATATGTCCGCGAAGCTGGTACAGGTCACGGTGTGGTGTGCACACACTCAAACCTGGGCTCGTCGGGCCAGTGGCGTGGGCTCATGGAACTCCTGTCGCCAAAGTTTCGAGTCCTTGCTCCGGACTTATACGGTTCGGGCAAGAGCCCAGAGTGGCCCTCAGACCGAGTCATGCGCCTTCATGACGAAGTTGCGCTCATCGAACCAGTCCTTGCCAGGGCTGGTTCGCCTCTGGCGCTGGTCGGTCATTCCTACGGCGCCGCGGTTGCTCTGATCGCGGCCGTAGAGAATCCTCGGCGTGTTCGTGCAATGGCGTTGTACGAGCCTACCCTGTTCGCGCTCCTCGACGCAGAGGCGCCACCCCCGAATCAGGCCGATGGAATCAGGAACGCCGTCGCGGCGGCGAGCGTTGCCATCGCTGCCGGGGACAACAACGTTGCCGCCGAGCGGGTCATCAACTATTGGATGGGACCCGGAAGTTGGGCACGGACTCCGGCGGAACGCCAGCAACTGATCGCCGCATCCGTCATGAATGTTCCCATGTGGGCTCATGCATTGTTCAGCGAGCCCACTTCCCTGGCTGCGTTTCGTTCGCTCGAGGTTCCGGTTCTCTACATGGTCGGCAAGCGC
>JAAPAA010000346.1 GCA_012274165.1 Thiobacillaceae bacterium | reverse complement strand
CGCCGGCCTGCCGGTGCCCGGCTCGGTCATGGCGAGCGACGCCTTCTTCCCCTTCCGCGACGGCATCGACCAGGCGGCAGCGGCCGGTATCAAGGCGGTGATCCAGCCCGGCGGCTCGATGCGCGACGACGAAGTCATCGCCGCCGCGAACGAACACGGCATCGCGATGGTGTTCACCGGCACCCGCCATTTCCGGCATTGATTTTGGGTGAACGGCAAGCGGTGAGCAGTGAGCGGAAAACCCTGCCTCCCTCCACCGCTACCGCTAGCCGCTTACTCCTCACCGCTCACCACATCATATGAAAATCCTCGTCATCGGCTCCGGCGGACGCGAACACGCTCTGGCATGGAAGCTCGCGCAATCTCCCCGTGTCTCGCAAGTATTCGTCGCGCCCGGCAACGGCGGCACCGCAGCCGAGGACGGTCTGGTCAACGTGCCGTTGACCGCGATTCCTGCCCTGCTTGAATTTGTTCGCCGCGACAGTGACATCGCGTTCACCGTGGTCGGGCCGGAAGCGCCACTGGCCGCGGGCGTGGTCGACGCGTTTCGCGCCGCCGGGCTGCGGATTTTCGGCCCGACCCAGGCCGCCGCCCAGCTCGAAAGCTCGAAGGATTACGCCAAGCAGTTCATGGCGCGCCACGCGATCCCCACCGCGGCGTTCGGCACCTTCACCGACGCGACCGCCGCGCACGCCTACATTGAGCAGCAGGGCGCGCCCATCGTGGTGAAGGCCGACGGCCTGGCCGCAGGCAAGGGCGTGGTGGTTGCAACCAGCCTGGAAGAAGCCCACGCCGCAGTCGATGCCATGCTCTCCGGCAACAGCATGGGCGATGCCGGCCACCGCGTGGTGATCGAAGAATGCCTGCTCGGCGAAGAAGCCAGCTTCATCGTCATGGTCGATGGCGAGCACGTGCTGGCGCTCGCCTCCAGCCAGGATCACAAGCGCCTAGGCGATGGCGACAGCGGCCCCAACACCGGCGGCATGGGTGCCTATTCGCCCGCGCCGGTGGTCACGCCCGAACTGCACGCGCGCATCATGCGCGAGGTGATTCATCCGACCGTTGCCGGCATGGCCGCCGACGGCATCCGCTACACCGGCTTTCTGTACGCCGGCATCATGGTCGGCGCCGATGGCGCGCCCAAGGTGCTGGAGTTCAACTGCCGCATGGGTGATCCGGAAACCCAGCCGATCATGATGCGGCTGAAGACCGATCTGGTCGCGCTGATGGACGCCGCCATCGACGGCACGCTCGACCAGGTCGAGGCCGAATGGGACCGCCGCACCGCACTTGCGGTCGTGCTGGCGGCAGCGGGCTACCCGGACGCGCCGCGCAAGGGCGATGTCATCGGCGCACTGCCCGCCGCGGCCGACGACCTGCATGTCTTCCACGCCGGCACCACCCTGCAGGACGACCAGACCGTGGTGAGCGGCGGCCGCGTGCTGGCGGTCACTGCGCTCGGCGACAGCGTGCGCATGGCGCAGGCCCGCGCCTACGAAGCGGTGGCCGCAATCCACTTCGACGGCATGCAGTTCCGGCGCGACATCGGCTGGCGCGCGCTGGATCGCAAAAAGTAAGCGGTGAGGTGTGAGCGGTGAGCGGTGAAGCAGCCGAACTGCGCGCATACCTCAAGCGCGGCGGGCTGATCGCCTACCCCACCGAATCCTGCTATGGCCTCGGCTGTGACCCGCGCAATCCCAAAGCGCTCAAGCGCCTGATCCACCTAAAGGGCCGCAGCGCGGCCAAAGGCCTGCTGCTGATTGCCCATAATTTCAAACAGTTCACGTCCTATATTCGCCCGCTAAGTGCCGCGGACCAGATGAAAATGCAGCGCAGCTGGCCTGGTCCCGTCACCTGGGTGGTGCCCGCCTCCCCTGCCTGCTCACCGCTGTTGACCGGCGGGCGCGCCACGATTGCGCTGCGCGTCACCGCCCACCCGGTGGCCGCGCGCCTGTGCCGCGAACTCGGCATGGCGCTGGTTTCGACCAGTGCCAACAAAAGCGGCAAACAAGCCGCCCAAACTGCGGCACAATGCCGCAGAATATTCGGCTCACGGGTGCGCGTGATCGATGGCCGCATCGGCCAGCGCCGCCGCCCCTCCACCCTGATCGACCTTGCCACCGGAACCACGCTTCGTCCCTGATGCCCACCAACACCTTCGACACCACCGCCGCATTTGATTCAAGCGCCGTCAAAACCTGGCTGCTCGACCTGCAGGCGCGCATCGTCGCCGCACTCGAAGCCGCCGATGGCCTGCCGTTCCGCACCGATGCCTGGCAACGCCCGGAAGGCGGCGGCGGCATCTCGCGGCTGATCGAAGAAGGCCGGGTGCTGGAACGCGGCGGGGTGAATTTCTCCCATGTCATCGGAACCCAGCTGCCGCCGTCCGCCAGCGCCCACCGGCCCGAGCTGGCCGGGCGGCGCTGGGAAGCAATGGGCGTATCGCTGGTACTGCATCCGCGCAACCCCTACACGCCGACGGTGCACATGAACGTGCGCTGCTTCGTCGCGATGAAAGACGGCGAAGCGCCGGTGTGGTGGTTCGGCGGCGGCATGGACCTGACGCCTTATTACGGCTTTGAAGACGACGCGCGGCACTTTCACGCCACCTGCAAAACAGCACTCGAGCCGTTCGGTGCCGACCTGCACCCACGTTTCAAGGACTGGTGCGACCGCTATTTCTTCCTCAAGCATCGCAACGAACCGCGCGGCATCGGCGGCGTGTTTTTCGATGACTTTTCCGAAGGCGAATTTGCGCACGCCTTCGCCATGACGCAAAGCGTGGGCGACGCCTTCCTCGCCGCATATCTACCCATTCTCGAACGCCGCAAGGACCTCGCCTACGGCGAACGCGAACGCGATTTCCAGGCCTACCGGCGCGGCCGCTATGTCGAATTCAACCTGGTGTACGACCGCGGCACCCTGTTCGGCCTGCAGTCGGGCGGGCGCACCGAGTCCATCCTGATGTCGCTGCCGCCGATCGTGAAATGGCGTTACGACTGGCAGCCCGAGCCGGGCAGTCCGGAAGCCCGCCTGTATACCGACTTTCTTGTTGCGCGAGACTGGGCCTGAATCATGAGAAAAATCCCGCGTCGCATCCTCATTGGCCTCGGTATTTTCCTGCTGGCGCTCGTCCTGACCGGACTCATCGCCTGGGAGTTCGTGTCGTCGGCACTCGAAGCGAAATATCTGGTTAAAACCGTGCAGAAGATGACCTGGCAAATGCAGCCGGAACCGTCCAAGCGTATCCGCTATCCCGGCAACGGGCCGTATGACGTGCGCCTCGGCTATCACCAGTTGCCGGATTATCTGGCACGGCTCGGCCAGGCGGGCTGGGCAATCGACCAGCAGGCCAAGATCAGCGTACAGATGGAACGGGCCGCTGACCTGGGTTTGTTCCTGCCTTATCACGAGAAAGACCAGACAGGACTGAGTCTGCTCGATAGTGATGGTCAACCGCTGTATTTGGGACAACATCCCACGCGCGTCTACGAACATTTCGAAGACATTCCTCCGGTGCTGGTCAACGCGCTGCTCTACATCGAAAACCGCGAACTGCTGGCTGAGCAGTACCCCACCCGCAACCCGGCAGTGGAATGGGACAGGCTGGCGCGCGCGCTGATGGAAAAAGGCATCAGCCTGGTTGACCGCAACCGCAACGTGCCGGGCGGCAGCACCCTGCCGACGCAGATCGAAAAATACCGTCATTCGCCCGAAGGCCTCACCAGCACCATGACTGACAAGTTGCGCCAGATGGGCAGCGCCAGCCTGCGTGTCTATCTTGATGGCGCCAACACGCTGCCGATGCGGCGCGAAGCCGTGATGGCCTACCTCAACACGGTGCCGCTTGCCGCCGCGCCGCGCTTTGGCGAAGTCAACGGTATCGGCGACGGCTTGTGGGCGTGGTACGGCCTTGACTTCGCCGAGCTCAACCGCGTGCTGGCCAAACAGCCCGGCGCCCACGACGACGCCTATGCCAGCGCACTCAAGCATGCGCTGTCGCTCATCGTCGCCGAGCGCCGCCCATCCTATTATCTGTCGATCAATCGCAAGGCGCTCGATGCCAGCACCGACGATCATCTCAGCCTGCTGGCGAACGCCGGGGTGATTTCTCACGAGCTGGCCGAACGTGCCAAGCGGGTGAAGCTGCGTGACGCGCATCAGCGTATCGACCCGCCCGCGCCGCGTTTCGTCGATCAAAAAGCCACCAACGCGCAGCGCATCCGGATCGCGCAGTTGCTGGGCGAGCCACGCCTGTACGATCTGGACCGGCTCGATTTGCAGGTCAACACCACCATCAACCAGCCGGCGCAAAAGATTGTCAGCGGCTATCTGCAAAGCCTGACCAGCCTCGAAGCCGCCCAGGCCTCCGGGCTGGTCGGGTTTCGCCTGTTGCAGCCTGAAAATCCGCTGGCCGCGGTCATCTACAGCTTCACCCTGTATGAAAAAACGCCGCTCGGCAATGCGCTGCGCATCCAGGCCGACAACCTCAACCAGCCGTTCGACATCAACAGCCAGGCACGGCTCATCCTCGGCTCCACCGCCAAGCTGCGCACCCTGACCACCTATCTGGAAATCATCGCGAAGCGCCACGCCGAATACCGAACCCTCGACGCCGCCACGCTCAAGCAAAAAGCGCAGCCACGGCGCGACGTGCTGTCACCGTGGGTGGCCGGGCGTCTGCTCGCCAACCCTGACGAACCCCTGGCGGCTACGCTCGACGCCGCCATGGCCCGGCGCTATTCCGCTGCGCCGGAAACCTTCTTCACCGGCGGCGGCATACACACCTTCGCCAACTTCGACCCCAAGGACAACAGCCGGATGGTAGATGTGTGGGAAGCCACCCGCAATTCGGTCAACCTGGCTTACATCCGCATCATGCGCGATATCGTGCGCTATTACGCCAGCGCCACGCCCGGCACGGTCGGACATATCCTCGACGACGCCAGCAACCCGTTGCGTGAAACCTATCTGATGCGCTTTGTCGATCAGGAAGGCCGCGTGTTCACCAACCGTTTCTACAGCCGTCACAAGAGCCAGACCCCTGCGCAAATGGCTGACGACCTGTATGGCCGGGTGGGACTCAACCCGCGCCGCTTCACCTCGGTGTACCGCTATCTGGAGCCACAGGCCAGTTTCGACATGTATGTCGCCGCACTGCACCAGCACGTGCCGGCCAGCGTCAGCCTGAATCCGCAAGTCCTGCAGTCGATGTTCAAGGTTCACGCCATCGATGCTTACAACCTGGCCGACCGCGGCTATGTATCGCAGATTCATCCGCTCGAACTGTGGGTGGTGAAAACCCTGCGTGCCGCGCCCAGGACCGATCTGCACACGCTGAATGGACAAGGCGCGGGCGTGCGCCGCGAAGTCTACAACTGGCTGTTCAAGACCAGCCGCAAGAACGCGCAGGACATCCGCATCCAGTCGTTGATCGAGGTCGAAGCCTTCGACCGCCTGCTGGTCGACTGGAAGCGTCTGGGCTATCCGTTCGACAACCTGACGCCGTCCTACGCCACCGCGATCGGCAGCTCGGGCGACCGCCCGGCGGCGCTGGCCGAGCTGATGAGCATCCTGGTCAACGACGGCGTGAGGCAACCCATGGTCAGTCTCACCAGGCTGCACTTCGCCGCCAACACGCCGTACGACACGCAACTGTCGCTCAAGCCCGCCAAGGGCGAACGCCTGCTGCCAGTCGAGGTCGCACAAACCGTGCGCCGTGCCCTTGCGGGGGTGGTTGCAAACGGCACCGCCTCGCGCCTGGCT
>JAAPAA010000345.1 GCA_012274165.1 Thiobacillaceae bacterium | reverse complement strand
TGATCTCGGCGATCCAGCCGTCATTTTGCGTGAGTCCGAAGTAGCCGGACTGGATGCGCAGGGTTTCGCGCACGTTGAAAAACGGATCGTAGACCAGTTCCTGCGGCACCACGCCCAGCGCACGGCGCGCCTGACGGTAATCACGCACCACGTCATAGCCCATGACGGCGGCGTGGCCGGAATCAGCCCGGGTGAGCCCCGCCAGGATGGAAATCAGCGTGGTCTTGCCCGCGCCGTTAGGACCCAATAAACCGAAAAATTCGCCAGCCTGGATGTCGAGCGAGACACCATCCAGCGCCTGGGTGGTTCGAAAGCATTTGCGCAGATCGCGCACGCTGATCGCGGAATCGCTCGGGTTCATTGGGGAAGCAGGTCAGATACGCCATAGAGTTCGGCGAGCGTGCTAAGGCTGGCGGGCAGGCCGGTGCAACTCACCGATTTTCCGGATTTCCGGGCGTACCGCATGCTGCTGAAGATCAGGGCAAGCGCTGCCGAATCGGCGGCTTCAACGCCGCTGAAATCAAGCGTATCGATGCCGCTTTCGAGTTGCGGCTGCAATTCGCGCAACAGCTCGCCCACGCTGTCCACTGTCACCACACCTGCGATGCGGCAACAGGCGCCCTCGCAGGTCATCACGAACCGGGGCGCGGCGCCGGCTTGGCGGTGCCGCCAGCAGACTGGGCAGCCAGCGTTTTGATCAGCCCGTCGATACCGCTCTGGCGAATGGTGCTGGAGAAGGACGAGCGGTAATTGGTCACCAGGCTGACGTCGTCGATCACGACGTCGTACACCTTCCACCCGAAAGACGTCTTGTACATGCTGTAGTCGACGGGTAGCGGCTGCGCGCCCGGCTGGCGAATTTCGGTATGGACTGTCACGTCAGTATCGTCCGGCTTGATCGTCATCGGCTTGAATTCAACCGTTTGATTGGAGAACTCGGTCAGCGAACGGGAATAGGTGCGCACCAGCAGGTTGCGGAACTGGATCACCAGCGCCTGCTTTTGCTGCGGCGTGGCGCCCGGCCAGTGCTTGCCGACGGCCAGCTGGGTCATGCGGTTGAAATCGAAATTGGGCAGGATTTTGGCTTCGACCAGCGGATAGACCCTGGACAGGTCGCCGCCCTGAATGGCTTTGTCCTGCTTCAGGATAGCCAGCACTTCCTGCGTGGTGGTGCGTGCCAGCACGTCAGGCGGCGTGTCGGCAGCCCACGCCAAACTGGCGTTCATGCCGAATACCAGTGCCAGCGACATCAAAAAAGAACGCAACATCATTGAAATCATCCTGTTCAAAAAATCGGGTTGAGTAAAAGTAGACGCCCGCTGCTTATTTGAGTTCACCCGTCATACGCGCGAGCTGGGCCACGTTCATGTTGTAGTCGTTGATGGCGCGCACGTACTCAATTTGCGTTTGCACATAGTTCTTCAGCGCATCAACCATCCTGTCGGCACTTTCCAGCCCAGCCGAGAAATCGGCCAGCGACGCCACCACCCAGTGCCGCGCCGCTGTCGCACTGGTAGCCAACGCGCCCTGCGACGCGAAATTAGCCTGGGCATTGGCATACGCCTCGTTCACTTCAAACGGCACGCCTTCCAGTGCAAAGGCTTTCTTGTGATTGAGCGCCTCCAGTTCGGCCTGCGCCTGGTTGACGCGCGCGCTTGCCACTTCGAACACCGTGTCCCATTTCACGCCAACGACCGGAGTCAGGCCGCCGCTATTGAAGAAATCGTTGGCGTAAGGATTGTCCAGGTGGTCGCGGCGCGAGGCATAGTTGAATTCACCAATCACCCCGGCATACACATCCGGCATGCGATCCGATTTTTTGGCGGCCACCAGGGCGCGGCGAGCACGCAATCCGGCTTCAAGCTGTTGCATTTCGGGGCGATCCTGCAGTGCACGCGACTGAAACTCGGCCAGTTCGGTTTTTGGAAAGGGCACCGGCTCGAGCCGCTCATCGGCCACGCTCAACTCGCCTTTCAAGCCAATTCCGGTCAGCACTTTCAGGCCATCCAGACTGATTTTCTCAAGCGCTTGCGCCTGATTGTCATACTTCACCAACAAGCCCTTGGCTGTTTGCAAGGCATACAGGTCGGACTGCTTGGCGGTGCCGGTGTCCTCCTTGAGGCTTTTTTCGACGCTGGCGAGCTCTTTCTGCAGGCGCTGCAGGATATCGTCCAGATACACCCGGATGTCGCGCGCGGCCAGATAGCCGAAATAAGCGCGCTTGGTGTCATACACTGTATCGGTACGCGTCTTCTTGAGATCGCCGCGCTTGATGTCGATGTTGCCCTGTGCGGCTTCACCGTAATGTTCGACCTTGCCAAAGGTGTAAAGCGGCTTGATCAGTGTAAAGCCGATATGCGTCCAGTCGGACAGGCCATTCAGGTCGTTGCCGTCGCTGCGCGGGGTGCACGGAAAAGACGTGCACGACTGAGCTCCCCCCTGATAAAACCCGCCCTCGACTTTCGGGGCCAGGCCGACGAAAGCGTTGACGCCCACCCGCCAGCCCATATTGCCCTGTACTTCCTGGAGCAGGCCGCGTGCGGCTTCGACCACCTGCTCGCTTTCCTTGATGCGGGGATCAGCTGTGAGGCTCATTTCCACCGCCTGCTGCAAATTGATGGTGTCAGCCTGCCCTGGCAGAGCGGCCACCAGCATGCCAGCCGTCAGGAAGATACGAGCCAGAGTGTGACGTTCCGGCGGTTTGACGCTCATGCTGTTGTATTTCATTTCGCTGCCCCTTCTTGAGCCTTGCCGTACAAAAACTGGCCGATCAGCTTTTCCAGAACTACCGCGTCTTGCGTGATAAGGATATGGTCCTTTTCTTTCAGTTTCGCACTATCGCCCCCTGCATCAAGGCCTACGTATTGCTCACCCAGCAAGCCTGAAGTCAGGATGGACGCAGTGCTGTCCTTGGGGAAAGCATAGTGCTTGTCGAGACGAAGTGTGACAACGGCTTCATAGGTTTTGTTGTCAAACTGGATATCCGCCACTCTGCCGACGACCACGCCGGCGCTTTTGACCGGCGCGCGCGGCTTGAGACCGCCGATATTTTCAAAGTTGGCAACGACTTCGTAGCTATCGGCCGACTTGATGGCGTTCGTGCTGCCGACCTTAAGCGCCAGGAACATCAGCGCGGCGATGCCTGCGACAACAAATAATCCCACCCAAAGATCGAGTACGGTCTTGTTCATGATGTTTAGCCAATTCCCCGGAACATGAATGCAGTCAAAACAAAATCCAGCGCCAGCACGGCCAGACTGGAGGTCACCACGGTGCGCGTGGTCGCGCCCGAGACGCCTTCTGCGGTAGGAGGGGCATCATAGCCTTCGAACAGTGCAATCGCGGTGATGGCCACGCCGAACACCACGCTCTTGATCACGCCATTCAGAATATCGCGTTCAAAATCGACCGCGTTTTGCATCTGTGACCAGAACGCCCCCTCGTCAACGCCGATCAGCTTCACGCCAACCAGGTACCCGCCGAATATCCCCATCGTTGAAAACAGCGCCGCCAGCAGCGGCATGGAAATCACCCCCGCCCAAAAACGTGGCGCCACCACGCGCGCAACGGGGTCGATTGCCATCATTTCCATCGCCGACAGTTGCTCGGTCGCCTTCATCAAGCCGATCTCCGCCGTGATCGCTGACCCGGCGCGGCTGGCGAACAACAAGGCTGCCACCACCGGCCCCAGCTCACGCACCAGCGACAGCGACACCAGTATGCCAAGCGACTCTTCCGCGCCGTAGGTTTGCAAGGTTTCATAGCCTTGCAGCCCGAGCACCCTGCCGACGAACAGCCCCGACACCAGAATGATGATGAGCGACAGCACGCCGCTGAAATACAGCTCGCGGATGGTGAGACCGAAACGTTGGAATGCAGTGCCCGAATGCAGCAGTATCGTCACAAAAAAACGCATCGCAAATCCCATGCGCCAGACGCCCTGAATAGTGCGATTCCCCAGATTTTCGATCGCCCGCTTAAGCACCCTGCCCTCCCAGGCGCAGGTCATCGGCGTAGGGCGGTGCCGGATAGTGGAACGGCACCGGGCCGTCGGCCTCGCCATGCACGAACTGATGCACGAACGGCAAACCGGAGGCGCGAATTTCATCCGCGGTTCCCCCGGCGACGATTACGCCGTCCGAGATGAAATAAATGTAATCGACAATTTTCAGCGACTCATGCACGTCATGCGTCACCACAATCGAAGTCAACCCCAACGTATCGGTCAGGCGGCGGATCAGATTGCCGGTCACGCCCAGCGAGATGGGATCAAGCCCGGCAAACGGCTCGTCGTAAAGCACCAGCATGGGCTCCAGCGCAATCGCGCGCGCCAGCGCCACCCGCCGCGCCATGCCGCCCGAAAGCTCGGCCGGCATCAATTGCGCCGCACCGCGCAAACCAACAGCATGCAGCTTCATCAATACCAGATCGCGAACAGCGTCTTCCGGCAAATCGGTATGCTCGCGCAACTGGAACGCCACGTTGTCAAACACGGTCATGTCAGTGAACAGCGCGCCAAACTGGAACAACATGCCCATTTTGCGGCGCAGACGGCATAGCCCGTCGCGGTCGAGTTCGCCCACCGACTCACCACCCACCCGCACCACACCCTGGTTCGGCTTGAGTTGCCCGCCAATCAATCTCAATAGCGTGGTCTTGCCACAGCCGCTGCTACCCATGATGGCAACCACCTGGCCGCGCTTTGCGGTCAGGTTGATATTTTTCAGGATGGATCGCGAACCGTAGCCAAAAGCCAGCTGCTCAATTTCGATCAGGTTGTCGTTTTGCAAAGAGAATCAAGTCCGGTCAGGTGGAAATGCAAGCCCTGCATTTTAACGGATAGCGATGGACTAATCCCCTGCCGCCAGTGGGATTTCTGGCCGCCTCAGTAGCCCAGCAC
>JAAPAA010000344.1 GCA_012274165.1 Thiobacillaceae bacterium | reverse complement strand
TTACATAACGATCAGCCGCATCTTTCACCAGTTGCGGGTTGATGACTGCCGAGGTATTGATGCCGACCTTGTCGGCACCCGCGTTCAACAGGCGCTGTACGTCAGCTACCGCACGCACACCGCCACCGACCGTCAACGGAATGAACACTTCAGACGCGACCGCTTCAATGATGTGCAGAATCAGATCGCGGTTGTCGCTGGACGCAGTGATATCCAGGAAAGTGAGTTCGTCGGCACCCGCTTCGTTGTAGCGGCGCGCAATTTCAACCGGGTCGCCCGCGTCTTTCAGCTCGACGAAATTGACGCCTTTGACCACCCGGCCATTGGTTACGTCAAGACAGGGAATGATGCGTTTCGCGAGCATGGCCAGGCTATCCAGTCAGACGCCGAAGACGCCGCCAGCCAGTTCATCCGCCAGTTTCTGCGCAACAACAAAATCGAGCGTGCCCTGATAGATCGCACGGCCCGTGATCGCGCCGATGATGCCGTCCTTGGCGACGGTCGAGAGCGCTCTCACATCGTCGAGATTGGTAATGCCGCCACTGGCAATCACCGGGATCGACAGCGCCTGCGCCAGTTTTTGGGTGGCCTCGATATTCACTCCGTTCAACATGCCGTCACGGCCGATGTCGGTATAAATAATGGCTTCGACGCCATAGCCTTCAAAACGTTTGGCCAGATCGATGACATCGTGGCCGGTGATTTTGGACCAGCCCTCTACCGCGATCTTGCCGTCCCTGGCATCGAGTCCGACCATCACATGCCCAGGAAACGCATCACAGGCTTCGTGCAGGAAGCCGGGGTTTTTCACCGCTGCGGTGCCGATGATGACGTAGCGCACGCCGTCGTCGAGGTAGCGTTCGATGGTGGCGAGGTCGCGGATGCCACCACCCAGCTGCACCGGCATGTCGTCGCCGACCGCATCAACGATCGAGCGGATCGCCGCGTCGTTGATCGGCTTGCCGGCAAACGCGCCGTTGAGGTCGACCAGATGGAGGCGGCGCGCACCCAGCGCTTTCCAGTGGAGTGCGGTCGCGGCAGGATCCTCGGAAAACACGGTGGCCGAGGCCATTTCGCCCTGTTCGAGGCGTACGCAATGGCCGTCTTTAAGATCGATCGCAGGAATAATCAGCATGGTCGTACAACAGAAAAGTTGGAAGATAAATTAAACAAAAAAATCAGGCGCAGGCTGCACCAGACATATCACAGGCGGCTTCAATCCCACCCGGATTCCAGGTGACAAAATTACCCAGCAGCATCAATCCGGCGTTCTGGCTTTTTTCCGGATGAAACTGAACTGCAAAGATATTGCCTGTTGCGACTGCACAGGTAAACGGAAACGGGTAATGCGAAAAACCGGCGATCACATCGGGTGCGGTAGGCTGGACGAAGTAGCTGTGAACGAAATAAAAGCGTTCGCCTTCTTCGATCCCCACCCATAGCGGATGCGGCCCCGCCTGATGGACGTTGTTCCAGCCCATGTGCGGCACCTTGAGCTTGTTGCCCGCGGCATCAACCATCGCCTCGGCTGGAAAGCGCTGCACCGTGCCGGGCAGAATGCCCAGGCACGCGGTATCGCCTTCCTCGCTGTGTTCGAACAGCACCTGCATGCCCATGCAGATGCCCAGAAACGGTTTGTTATGGGCGGCGTCGATAATCACCTGGCGCAAACCGCGCGCATCGATTTCGCGCATGCAGTCGGGCGCGGCGCCTTGTCCGGGAAACACCACGCGCCCCGCCCCGGCAATCACGGCGGGGTCGGATGTCACCACCACCGACATGGCCGGCGCAACGTGCTCGATGGCTTTGGATACCGACCGCAGATTGCCCATGCCGTAGTCGATGACGGCGATATCCACGCTCACCGCGCAGCCTTTTTTTCGCACGTCATAGAACGCCCTTTGTCGACGGCATCACGTCGCCCATGCGCACGTCGGTTTCAACCGCCATGCGCAGCGCACGACCAAATGCCTTGAAAATCGTCTCAGCCTGATGGTGTGCGTTGATGCCGCGCAGGTTATCGATATGCAGCGTGGCGCCGGCATGGTTGATGAAGCCGCGGAAAAACTCGAGGAACAGATCGACATCGAAATCACCGATGCGCGCCCGCGTGTAATCAACGTGGTATTCGATCCCCGGACGACCCGACAGATCGATCACCACACGCGACAGCGCCTCGTCCAGCGGCACATAGGCATGGCCATAGCGGCGGATGCCTTTTTTATCGCCAAGCGCCTGTGCGAAGGCTTGGCCGAAGGTGATGCCGGTGTCTTCGACGGTATGGTGGGCATCGATATGCAGATCACCTTTGGCCTGGATATCCATGTCAATCAGACCGTGGCGTGCAATCTGGTCAAGCATGTGATCGAGAAACGGCACGCCGGTCGCGAGCGTGGCGGCGCCGGTGCCGTCGAGATTGAGGCTGACGGTAATCTGGGTTTCCAGGGTGTTGCGTGTAACGGTGGCGGTGCGCATGGCGTCGGGAAATAAAGCTGTAAAAGGATTCTAGCAGGCCACTATGGTTTTCAGCACAGTGCTTTCAATGCGGTGAGTAACGCATCGCATTGCGCATCGGTGCCCACGGTGATGCGCAAAAACGGCGCAATACGGGCTGGATTCTTGAAATGGCGCACGATGATGCTGCGTTCACGCAGGCTCGCAGCCAGTTCGGCGCCATCGTGCGCGGGGTGACGGGCGAAGATGAAATTGGCTGCTGACGGCAGCACATCGAACCCCATTTCGGCCATCGCGGCCACCTGCCGGGTGCGGGTCGCCACCACCTTGGCGCACAACGCTTCGAAATACGCGTGATCCTGCAGCGATGCCAGTGCGCCCGCCTGCGCCAGGCGGTCGAGCGGATAGGAGTTGAAGCTGTCCTTGACGCGGTTGAGCGCCTCGATCAAATGCGCCTGACCGATGGCGTAACCCACGCGCAAACCCGCCAGGGCATGCGACTTGGACAGCGTGCGGGTCACCAGCAGTTGCGGGTAGCGCGCCACCAGGCTCACCGCCGATTCGCCGCCGAAATCGATATACGCTTCATCGATCACCACCACTGAATCCGCATTGCCTGTCAGCAGACGCTCAATTTCACTTAATGCCAACACGCGCCCGGTCGGTGCATTGGGGTTGGGGAAAATCACCCCGCCGTTGGGCATCAGGTAATCGTCGACCTTGATCTCGAACGAATCCGTCAGCGGAATCATCCGGAAGGCGATTTCATACAAACCGCAATACACCGGATAAAAGCTGTAGCTGATGTCGGGAAACAAAATCGGCGCGTCGTGCTTTAACAACGCCATGAAGGCATGCGCCAGCACCTCGTCCGAACCATTGCCGACGAACACCTGGTCGGCATTCACGCCGTGATAAGCGGCGATGCCCGCGCGCAGGCGGTCGGAATTGGGGTCGGGATACAGGCGCAGGGTGTCAGCTGTTTCGGCGCGCACGGCGTCGAGCACGCGCGGGCTGGGTCCATAGGGATTCTCGTTGGTGTTGAGCTTGACCAGATTGGCCAGCTTCGGCTGCTCGCCCGGCACATAGGGCGTCAGGCCGTGCACCACGGCGCTCCAATACTGGCTCATTGCGGCAGCGAGTTCATTTGTGAACCAGGCGATATTCAGCAGAACGCGCATGCGCCTGCAGGCCTTCGCCGTACGCAAGCGTGGCTGCAATCTTGCCGAGCGTTTGCGCGCCCGCCTGCGACACGTGGATCAGGCTGCTGCGCTTCTGGAAGTCGTAGACACCCAGCGGCGACGAGAAACGCGCGGTGCGCGAGGTGGGCAGCACGTGATTCGGCCCAGCGCAGTAATCGCCAAGCGCTTCGCAGGTGTTCTTGCCCATGAAAATCGCACCCGCATGCTTCAGCAACGGCAGCAGCGCGTCGGGGTCGGTTATCGACAACTCCAGATGTTCAGGTGCAATGCTGTTCGAAATCGCCGCAGCGTCAGCCAGGTCGCGCGTCTTGATCAGCGCGCCACGATTGGTCAATGAGGTGCGGATCACCTCACTGCGTGGCATCTCGGCGATCAGCCTGTCGATGGCCGCAGCCACGGCATCCAGATAAGCCGCGTCGGGCGACAGCAAAATCGACTGCGCCATTTCATCGTGTTCGGCCTGCGAGAACAAATCCATCGCCACCCATTCGGGCGGCGTGTTGCCATCGGCAATCACCAGAATCTCGGACGGCCCGGCGATCATGTCGATGCCGACGGTGCCGAATACGCGACGCTTGGCCGCTGCGACATAGGCATTGCCGGGCCCGACGATTTTATCGACCTGCGGCACAGTTGCAGTGCCATACGCCAGTGCCGCCACCGCCTGCGCACCGCCGATGGTGAACACGCGATCCACGCCGGCAATCGCAGCGGCGGCCAGCACCAGTTGATTGTGTTCGCCGCCCGGCGTCGGCACCACCATGATGAGTTCGCCCACGCCCGCCACCTTGGCCGGGATCGCGTTCATCAGCACCGACGACGGATACGCCGCCTTGCCGCCCGGCACATACAGGCCAACCCGGTCGAGCGGGGTGATTTTTTGTCCCAGCACCGTGCCGTCGTCTTCGGTGTACGTCCACGATGCCTGGGTTTGCTTCTCGTGATAGCGGCGCACGCGTTCGGCTGCGGCTTCCAGCGCCTGGCGGGTGTCGGCGGGCAAGTGATCGAGCGCAGTTTGCAACTGAGCCGCGCTCAATTCCAGGCTGGCAAGCGAGGGCGCCGACAGGCGGTCAAAGCGTTCGGTGTATTCGAGGACGGCGGCATCGCCGCGCTTTTTCACGTCATGCAAAATCTCGGCCACCGTCTGCTCAATGGCAGCATCGGCGGCATCATCAAACTGCAACAACTGGGTCAGGCGAGCCTGAAAATCAGGCTGCGCACTATCGAGTCGGGTGAGCGTTACCACGGGATTCCGTTTCCAAAAATTCGTCCTCGATTGTACCGGTTTTTGGCACGTTGCTTCGACCGGCATGGCGCTCCCAGATGATAGTCATACTTATTCCGGGAGTTAGACAAAGTCCAGATTGCCCATTATCATGGCGCGCATGAATTACACGCGTGACAACATGGCAGGGCTATTGCGCAGCCACGAGATCAATCCAACCCATCAGCGGATCGAGATTGCGTATGCCCTGTTTTCGCGCCACGAACATCTCTCGGCCGATCAGGTGATGGCGTTCGTCAACACCAGCCACTCGGAAACTTCCAAGGCCACGGTCTACAACACCTTGAAGCTGTTTCTGGACAAAGGTCTGGTACGCGAAGTGATCGTCGATCCCAGCAAGGTGTTCTACGATCCCAATACCAACCCGCACCACCATCTATACGAAGTGGACAGCGGCAAGCTGTCCGACATTGACGCCGGATCGGTGCAGATTTCCGGATTGCCCCCGCTGCCGGACGGCATGGTGACTGAAGGCATCGACCTCATCGTTCGCGTCCGCCGCCAGCGCTGAACACCTCGCCCGTCACGAGACCGGGCTGTCACCTTTATTCGGACTCAGACGGTGCCTGCGCAGCGGCCAGCGCGTCACGGTGCTCCTGATATTGCCGCATGAATATCCGTTCGAGTTCGTCAATCGCTTCGACTGCCGGTACACCGTGGATCAAATGCCGGGTCATCTGCGCCGACGCTTCGTGAAAAATCTTGTTGCGCTCCAGCATCGGATACGTCTGCGTCAAACGCTGAATCGCCTTCACCACGTTTTCCTGCTCGGGGCGCGGGATCTGCAACGGCTCGGTAGGCGGAGCCGCCGCTATTTCGGCGCCTTCCTTGCCTGCCAGAAACTCCGCATAATCCAGCAAAGCCTGCTGCCTCGATTCGGACAGCGACCGAAAAATGGAGGACAAGCGCTTGCTGTCACGCATCAGCGCGCACGCCCTTTGACCGCGCGCTTCATGGGCGTCGCCTCCAGCCCGCATTGCTGGAACTTGACTTCGACAAAGCTGATAAAAGCATCGAGCAGCTTGCTGCGGAATTTTCTCGGGGCATAAACCATCGAAAGTTGACGCGTCAGCCGTGGGCTGAGTGGCACCGCAACCAGCGTGCCGAGTTGAAGTTCCTTGGCAACCGTGGACGCCGACATGATGGCAACGCCCAGATTGGCTTCGACCGCACCTTTGATCGCTTCGCGGCTGCCAAGCTCCATTTCGATGTGCAGGTCGTCGGGGTTGACGCCATGGTCCTTGAAGAACTCATCCACCACCTCGCGCGTGCCCGAACCGTGTTCGCGCGACACATAAGGCTGATCGGCAATATCACGTGCGCTCACGCTCGTATGGGCAGCCAGCGCATGGGTGGGTGCGCAAATCATCACCAGCTCATCTTCACAACAGGCCAGCGTCGTCAGGTTGGGATCGTGGGAAGGCGCTTCGATCAAGCCCACGTCGAGCGAATGGTCGGCTACTTTGGCGGCAATGGTTTCCGAGTTGGCAACGGTCAAACGCGCCTGCACCTGCGGAAAGCGTGCCTTGAACTCGCCCAGGATGCGCGGCAACTGGTATTCGGCAATGGTGGTCGACGCGCCGATCATCAGCGGGCCGGTCACCTGCCCGGTCAACTCGCCCACGCGCGCTTCCATCTCCCCACTCAAGGCCAGAATACGCTCCGAGTAGCCCAGCACCAGATCGCCCACCGGTGTGAGCGAGATTTTGCCGTGGCTCCGTTCGAACAGACGCGTATTGAAATGCTCTTCCAGCTGTTTGACCTGAAAAGTCACGGCCGGCTGGGTCATGTACAGGATATCGGCCGCTTTGGTGAAGCTGAGCTGTTTGGCAACGGTATAGAATACTTGCAGTCTGCGGTCAGCCATAAAACGATGTCTTGGGGTCAATAAAGAATTTTATTCAACCACAAAGGCCTCCATCATGAAACATGTGGCACACCAAGTTGCTGTAATCTCACGCGTTTGATCACGGCGAACGCATTGCAAACACACACTTCCCGCCTCATTCAATCTGATTATTTACTTTGAACCGCGCTTTTTACACCATCCTGCTCGCGCAGTTCATGTCAGCCTTGGCCGACAACGCCCTGCTGTTTGCCGCCATCGGCCTGCTGGTGTTTCTTGCCGCGCCGGAATGGCATTCGCCCCTGCTGCAAACGGTCTTCGTGATCGCCTACATCGTGCTGGCGCCCCTGGTCGGCTCGTTTGCCGACGCGCTGCCCAAAGGCCGCGTCATGCTGATCGCCAACAGCGTCAAATTCGTCGGTTGCCTCGCCATGCTGGCCGGGCTGCAGCCGCTGCTGGCCTACGCCATCGTTGGCATCGGCGCGGCCATGTATTCGCCCGCCAAATACGGCATCCTTACCGAACTGCTGCCGCCCGAAAAACTCGTGGTCGCCAACAGCTGGATGGAGGCCACCACCGTCGCCGCCATCGTGCTGGGCGCCATTATTGGCGGCGCGCTCATCAACCCGCATCTGGCCGAGACCACCCTCCTCGGCCTGGGCATGGGCGGCCTGCTCATCGCCCCCAAATTCGCGATCGTCGTCACCACCGCTTTATACCTGGGCGCAGCTGTCATCAACCTGTTCATCCCGCGCCTGCCGATCGACCACAAGCCCGCCAATAAATCACCCGTGTTCCTGCTGCACGACTTCGGCCACAGCTTCATGCTTCTGTGGCGTGACCCGCTCGGCCAGGTCTCGCTCGCCGTCACCACCCTGTTCTGGGGCGTCGGCGCCACCCTGCGGCTGCTCATCATCGAATGGGCCTCACTCAACCTCAAATACACCCTCGGCCAGGCCACCCAGCTCACCGCTGCCACCGCAGTGGGCATTGCGCTGGGTTCCATCCTTGCAGGCAAATTCGTCCGCCTCGAACACGCCATCCGTACCTTGCCCGCCGGCATCGTACTGGGCCTGATACCCATCTCGCTGATCTGGGTCAATAGCCTGACCCTAGCCGTGATATTGCTCATTCTGCTAGGGGTGCTCGCCGCCTTCTTCGTGGTACCGATGAACGCCCTGCTGCAGCATCGCGGACACCTGCTGATGGGCGCCGGCCACTCCATCGCCCAGCAGAACTTCAATGAAAACATCAGTATCCTGCTGATGACCGGCGCGTATGCCCTGATGGTTCGTGCGGACTGGCACATCCACACGATCGTCTGGGCGTTTGGGTTGTTTATCAGCAGCGTCATGACGACGATCTGGCTACGCCACCGCAACGACGTGGTGCATTAATCCGCCTATAAATGCAGTCGGCACGCACGCGATCCGGCACCCCCTTCGCTGTCGTTTCAGCCCTCAAACCCGCTCCGTGAAATGAACGAAATCCTCACCTGGCTACCCGCCGAACTCGTCGCCTTGCCGCGCTATGTGGTGGCGCTGGCAATCGGCCTGCTGATGGGACTGGAGCGCGAGCGCAACCCGACAGCCAAGGCCGGGTTGCGCACCTTTGCGCTGACGGCGTTGCTGGGGGTGCTGGCAGCGCATCTGGCTACGGTCATCGCTGCGCCATGGCTGATTGCAGTGGGGCTGCTGCTGGTCGGCGCGATGATGATTGCATCCTACCTGCGCGACCCGCAGCCGGAAGGTGACCCGGGAACGACGACGGTAGCGGCACTGATGCTGTGTTACGGCCTCGGCGTGCTGGTGTGGCACGGCGAAATCCAGCTGGCGGTGATGCTGGGGATTGCGGCGACGATGCTGCTGTATTTCAAGCCGGAACTGCGCGGCTGGAGCCAGCACATGACGCGGCGCGACCTGCTGTCGGTGCTGCAGTTTTCCGTGCTGTCGCTGATCATCCTGCCGCTGGTGCCGAACTGGAATTACGGCCCTTACGGCGCGCTCAATCCCTATCAGATCTGGTGGATGGTGGTGCTGATCGCAGGCGTCGGGCTGGCCGGCTATGCCGCGCTGCGGCTGGTCGGGCAGCAGCGCGGTGCGGTGATCCTCGGTCTGCTCGGCGGGCTGGTGTCGTCCACCGCCACCACGCTGGCCTTCAGCCGCCACGCCCGTGCCAGCAGCACGATGATGCCGATCGCGGTGATCGTCATCGTGCTCGCCAATCTGATGGTGCTGGTGCGGCTGGGCGTGCTGACCGCCGTGCTTGCACCGGGCGTGTTGCCACATCTGCTGCCGGTGTTGATCGGCGGACTGCTCATCGGCGGACTCGGTGCTGCCTATGGCGTGTACAGGCTGCGGCCACAAGGCGAAATGCCGGCACTGGCGATGGGCAATCCCACCGAGTTGCGCACCGCTGTCGGCTTCGGCCTGATGTATGCCGCCGTACTACTGGCATCGGCCTGGCTGTCCGACTGGCTCGGCACGCGCGGGTTGTATGCAGTGGCGCTGGTATCGGGTCTGACCGATGTCGATGCCGTCACACTCTCCAGCCTGCGCCTGTTCAATCTGGACAAGCTGCCGGTGGCGGCGGTGGTCAACGTCGTCGTCATCGCCACGCTGGCCAATCTGCTGTTCAAATCGGCACTGACCCTGTTCATTGCCGGCTGGAAAATGGCGCGCCACGCGGCGGCGGGCATGGGCACGGTGGGTCTGGGGCTGATCGTCTCCTGGGCTATAATGCGCGGCTTTTCCGTCTTGTAAAACGCCCCGCCATGGAAGCCGAAAACCTCAACCAGATTGAAGCCAAACTCGCCGATTTGGGCGACCGTTCCACCCAACTCCGGGGGTTTCTTTGACTACGATCGCAAACAGGATCGTCTCGAAGAAGTTGTCCGCCTGTCCGAAGCGCCGGATTTCTGGAACGACGCCGCCCGCGCCCAGGAGCTAGGCCGCGAACGCAAGTCGCTGGAAGACGTCGTACTGGTACTCGACCGCGTCGCCTCCGGCCTGAAAGACGCCAGCGAACTGTTTGAAATGGCGCGCGAAGAAAACGACGATGACACGCTGGCCGCCGTGCAGGCCGACATCGAGGCCATCGAAAAGGATGTCTCCACGCTGGAATTCCGCCGCATGTTCAACAACCCGGCCGACCCCAGCAACTGCTTCATCGACATCCAGGCCGGCGCCGGCGGCACCGAAGCCTGTGACTGGGCCTCAATGCTGCTGCGGCAATACCTGAAATATGCCGAACGCAAAGGCTTCAAGGCCGAACTGCTGGAAGAATCCGAAGGCGACGTCGCCGGCATCAAATCCGCCAGCATCAAGATTGAAGGCGACTACGCCTACGGCACCCTGCGCACCGAAACCGGCGTCCACCGCCTGGTGCGCAAATCGCCGTTCGACTCGTCCGGCGGCCGCCACACCAGCTTCGCCAGCATCTTTGTCTACCCCGAAGTCGACGACTCGATCGAAGTCGACATCAACCCCGCCGACCTGCGCGTCGACACCTACCGCGCGTCCGGCGCCGGCGGCCAGCACATCAACAAGACCGACTCCGCGGTGCGCATTACCCACCTGCCCACCAACATCGTGGTGCAGTGCCAGAACGACCGCTCGCAGCACAAAAACCGCGCCGAAGCGATGTCGATGCTGAAGTCCAAGCTTTACGAAGCCGAGCTGCGCAAGCGCCAGGCCGAACAGGACAAACTCGAAGCGGGCAAGGCCGATGTCGGCTGGGGCCACCAGATCCGTTCGTATGTGCTGGACAACTCACGCATCAAGGATCTGCGCACCAACGTCGAAACCTCCGCCACGCAGAAAGTGCTGGATGGCGACCTCGACATCTTCATCGAAGCGAGCCTGAAACAGGGCGTGTAAGCGCCGTACCCGCCTGGCGGGTGCGGCGCCCTTCATTCATGTCTGCCGCCGGAGTACCCATGCGCACCGATACCCCCGTCACGCTATTCCTCAAGGATTACGCCCCCCCCGTCTGGCTGATCGATACGGTCGATTTGCATGTAGCAATTTTCGAGGGCCATGCCGAAATCAGAACCCGTCTCGCCTGCCGCCGCAATCCGGCGGCGTTGGCCGGCCCGCTGGTGCTGAATGGCGAGGCGCTGGAACTAGTGAGCCTGACGCTCGACGGCACCGCGGTCGACCCCGCGCGTTACTCGTACGACGGCGACTTACTGACGATCACCGCGCCGCTGCCCGACACGTTTCAGCTTGAAACCACGGTGCGCATTCACCCGGACCAGAACACCCAGCTCTCCGGCCTGTACCGTTCCAAGGACGGCTACTTCACCCAGTGCGAGGCGGAGGGTTTCCGCCGCATCACTTTCTTCCCGGACCGGCCGGACGTGATGGCGAAATTCAGCTGCACGGTGGAAGCCGAGCGCGCGCGTTTTCCGCACCTGCTGTCCAACGGCAATCCCGTCGCCGCCGGCGCGTGTGACGACGACGCGACGCGGCACTGGGTACGCTGGGAAGACCCCTTCCCCAAACCCGCGTATCTGTTCGCGCTGGTCGCCGCCAAGCTCGACGTGCTGGAAGACCGCTACACCACCGCGTCGGGCCGCCCGATCAAACTGGAAATCTACGTCGAACACGGCAAGCTCGACCAGTGCGGCCATGCGATGGCGGCGCTGAAAAAAGCCATGCGCTGGGATGAGCAGCGCTTCGGCCTGGAATACGACCTCGACCGCTACATGATCGTGGCCGTGGGCGACTTCAACATGGGCGCGATGGAAAACAAGGGCCTCAACATCTTCAACACCAAATACGTGCTGGCGCGCCCGGACACCGCGACCGACGCCGACTACCAGGGCATCGACCGGGTGGTGGCGCACGAGTATTTCCACAACTGGACCGGCAACCGCGTCACCTGCCGCGACTGGTTCCAGCTGTCGCTGAAGGAAGGCCTCACCGTGTTCCGCGACCAGGAATTCGGCGCCGACACGCATTCGCGCGCGGTCACCCGCATCCAGGAAGCACGCGGCCTGCGCATCGGCCAGTTCCCCGAAGACGCGGGGCCGATGGCGCACCCGATCCGGCCCGCCTCCTACGCCGAAATCAACAACTTCTACACCGCCACCGTCTACAACAAGGGTGCGGAAGTCATCCGCATGATGCATACCCTGCTCGGGCGCGACGGCTTCCGGCTCGGCATGGATTTGTACTTTGAGCGCCACGACGGCCAGGCGGTCACCTGCGACGATTTCGTCGCGGCGATGCAGGACGCGAGCGGAGTCAGCCTCGCGCAGTTCCGCCGCTGGTACGCGCGCGCCGGCACGCCGCGCCTGCATGCCATGGGCGCGTACGACGCCGCGACCCAGCGCTACACGCTCACGCTCACCCAGCACCTCGCCCCCACCGCCTACGAAAAGCGGCTGGCCGAATCGGGGCAGCCCGTGGTCGAAGGCGTGCTGCATATCCCCGTCGCGCTCGGGCTGGTGTTGCCCGCCGGCCGCGACGCGCCGCTGCAACTCGCCGGTGAGCCCGAGGCCGTCGGCACCACGCGCGTGCTCTCGCTCACCGAGCCCACGCAGACCTTCGTCTTCGAAGCCATTCCCGCCGCGCCGGTCGGCTCGCTACTGCGCGATTTCTCCGCGCCGGTGCTGCTGGAATTTGAACAGACCGATGCCGAACTCGCACACCTGATGGCGCATGATTCCGACGCCTTCAATCGCTGGGAAGCCGGGCAGCGGCTGGCGACGCGCGTCCTGCTCGCCGGCATCGCGGCAGGCGGCGCCGGCAGCGACTGGATTCCCGACGCCTTCGTCGTCGCCTGCGGACGCGTGCTCGACGACGGTTTGCGCGGCGACCCCGCGCTCGCCGCCGAAGCACTCAACCTGCCTGCCGAAGCCGTGCTCGCCGAAGCGGTGGTCGCCC
>JAAPAA010000343.1 GCA_012274165.1 Thiobacillaceae bacterium | reverse complement strand
CTCGCACCGGGGTGTGGCAACGGCATCATGTCAGGCGCTCCTGCGGCGAGCAGCCATGACGGCCCAGGCCGCCAGCAGCACAAACCACAGCAGCGTCCACGCGGGCATCGGCAAACCCAACACCGGCTCCACCTTGGCGCACTCGCCCGAGCCGGTGAACACCATCTTCAGCACCTTGGCAAAAGGGAACGTGTCCATCATGTAACCAAGATCCGGGCCGCAGGAAGGAACCCGGTCCGCCGGCAATGACTGGATCCACAGATGCCTGCCCGCGACCACGCCGCCGAACAACGCACCCAGCAACACGCCCGCCGTATAGGCCCAGCGCCCGCCAGCGCGTGGAGCGTGCACGGCACCTACCAGGAAAAACACCGCCATGACGAGAAAGCCGATCCGCTGAAAGATGCAGAGCGGGCACGGAATCATCGCCAGCACATGCTCGGCATAGAGCGCAAAGCCAAGCAATGCCATGCAGACGGCAAAGCCAGCGAAGAAACGGGAGCGATAGGACCAGTTGAGAGGATTCATGGCGTCATGGTGCGATGCGAAAAGCGACATTAACCGTTCCGCCGGCCTCTGTCAGCACAAGGAATTCAAAGTCCCGGATAAACAAAAACCCCGGCAGGTTGCCCGGCCGGGGTCGATGCTTTCTGGACGTCTGGACGCCCGAAACGTTCCTGCTTACTCCGCGTCGACAGCCTCGGCACGCGGACGACCCACCAGCTCCACATACGCCATCGGGGCGTTGTCGCCGGGGCGGAAACCGCACTTGAGGATACGCAGATAGCCGCCGGGACGCTCGAGGTAACGCGGCCCCAGCTCGACGAACAGCTTGCCCACTGCTTCCTTGTCGCGAAGACGCGAGAAGGCGAGACGACGATTGGCCACGCCATCGGTCTTGGCGAGCGTGATAAGCGGCTCGGCAACGCGACGAAGTTCTTTCGCCTTCGGCAAGGTGGTGCGGATCAGCTCATGCTTGACGAGCGAGGCGGCCATGTTGCGAAACATCGCTTCACGATGGCTGCTGGTACGGTTGAGTTTCCGTCCTGATTTACGGTGGCGCATGATTCAACTCTCTGTTCTGTTGTTATGGAAAAACCGGCATAGAAGCCAGCTTCCCGCGGTTGCCCGCTGTATAGGCCCTATCAGATCGGGGCCGTTTGTAAGAGCGCCGCCTCTATGGGCCGCTTCAATCAGTGAGGCGGCACGATGGCCGCCCCCATGAAACAACGTTGCGATCAGTGCTGATCGCAACGCCTGAACATCAACCCAGCTGCATGCCGTGCGACAGGCCCGGCGGCGGCCAGTTTTCAAGCTTCATGCCCAGAGCGAGCCCACGCCCGCCAAGGACATCCTTGATCTCGGTCAGCGACTTCTTACCCAGGTTCGGGGTCTTCAGCAGCTCAACCTCGGTCTTCTGGACCAGGTCACCGATGTAGTAAATGCTCTCGGCCTTGAGGCAGTTGGCCGAACGCACGGTCAACTCAAGATCGTCGATCGGGCGCAGCAGCAGCGGATCGAAACCGCTCTTTTCCGCCGACTCGGTGGCGCTCTCGCGACGTGAGAAATCGCCAAACACCGACAGCTGGTCGTTGAGGATTTCCGCGGCCTTGCGAACCGCGTCTTCCGCACCGATGGTGCCGTTGGTCTCGATATCCAGCACGAGCTTGTCGAGATTGGTGCGCTGCTCGACGCGAGCTGCATCCACCTCATAAGCCACACGCAGCACCGGGGCGAACGACGCATCCAGCTGCAGGCGACCAATCGGACGAGCTTCGTCGTCCGGATGCTGCCGCGTGCTGGCCGGCTGATAGCCGACGCCACGACGCACCTTCAGGCGCATGTTGAGGGCGATATCCTTGGTCAGATGACAAATCACGTGTTCCGGATTGACGATCTCGACCGTGTGATCCACGGTGATATCGCCGGCCGTCACAACGCCCTTGCCCTTCTTGGACAGCGTAAGTGTGACTTCATCGCCGGAGTGCTGACGAATGAACACGTCCTTGAGGTTCAGCAGGACTTCGATGACGTCCTCCTGCAGACCCTCAAGCGTGGTGTACTCGTGCAGCACGCCATCGATCTCGACCTCGACGATGGCGCTGCCGGGGATCGATGAGAGCAGTACGCGACGCAGCGCGTTGCCCAGGGTGTGGCCAAAGCCACGCTCGAGCGGCTCGACCACCACCTTGGCGCGGTTGGCTCCGAGCTGTTCGACGCTGAGGCCGCGAGGCCGCAGCACGCTAGTTGACGAAACTGCCATGCAGAGCTCCGGTTGATTACTTCGAGTAAAGCTCGACGATCAGCGCTTCGTTGATGTCGGACGGTAGATCACCGCGATCCGGCACCGACTTGAACGTGCCGGCGAACTTCTTGGCATCCACTTCCACCCACTGCGGACGAAGGTCCATGGTGTCGAACACGGTGGCCGCTTCCTGCACGCGCAGCTGGTTGCGCGCGCGCTCGGTCAGGGCCACCACGTCGCCAGGACGAACCTGGTACGAAGGGATGTTCACTTTCTTTTCGTTGACCAGGATCGCCTTGTGGGCAACCAGCTGGCGGGCCTGGGCGCGAGTCACCGCAAATCCCATCCGGTAAACGACGTTGTCCAGACGGCTCTCAAGCAGACGCAGCAGGTTCTCACCGGTGTTGCCCTTCGAACTGGCAGCCTTGGTGTAGTAATTGCTGAACTGACGCTCGAGCACGCCATAGATGCGCTTGACCTTCTGCTTCTCACGCAGCTGCACTGCGTAGTCGGACAGGCGCATGCGCTTGTTGGCGCCATGCTGGCCGGGCTTGTTTTCCAGCTTGCACTTGGAATCCAGCGCGCGCGCCGGGCTCTTCAGGCTGAGATCTGCACCCTCACGACGGGCGAGTTTGCAGGTAGCTCCACGATAACGGGCCATGGGTATGCTCCTTAGACTCGACGCTTCTTGGGGGGACGGCAGCCGTTGTGCGGAATCGGCGTGACATCGATGATGTTGAGAACCTTGTAGCCGAGCGCGTTCAGCGAACGCACCGCCGACTCACGGCCAGGGCCGGGGCCCTTGATGCGCACCTCAACGGTCTTCACG
>JAAPAA010000041.1 GCA_012274165.1 Thiobacillaceae bacterium | reverse complement strand
GCGCCACGCGCAGACGGTTGCCGGGGGGTTCGTTCATCTGGCCATAGACCAGCGCGACATTGTCCAGCACGCCGCCGTCTTTCATCTCGTGATAAAAGTCGTTGCCTTCGCGAGTCCGCTCACCCACGCCGGCGAACACCGAGAAGCCGGAGTGCGCCACGGCGATGTTGCGGATCAGCTCCATCAGCGTCACGGTCTTGCCCACGCCGGCGCCGCCGAACAAGCCGACTTTGCCACCCTTGGCGATCGGCATGATCAGGTCGATCACCTTGATGCCGGTTTCGAGAATTTCGACCGCAGTGGCCTGGTCGGCATATGCCGGCGGCTTGCGGTGAATCGGCATCAGCTTGTCGGCGTTGACCGGACCGGCTTCATCAATCGGCGTGCCCAGCACGTTCATGATGCGGCCGAGCGTGGCCTGACCAACCGGCACCATGATCGGGTTGCCCGTTGCGAGCACTTCCATGCCGCGGCGCAGGCCGTCGGTTGAGCCCATTGCAATGGCACGTACGACGCCATCGCCCAGCTGCTGCTGGACTTCCAGCGTCAGTTCGGGGGATTGCATTTTCAGTGCTTCAAAGATCCCGGGCATGGAGTCGCGTGTAAATTCCACGTCAACCACAGCGCCAATGATCTGAACAATTTTTCCGTTGCTCATGCTTGTTTCCTAAGAAAATTAAATTCTGTGCCGCTCAATTCAGTGTAGCGGGCCATCAAACTGCAGCAGCGCCTGCGACGATTTCCGACAACTCCTTGGTAATCGCAGCCTGGCGGGTCTTGTTGTAAATCAGCTTCAGTTCACCGATCACATCCTTGGCGTTGTCGGAAGCCGCTTTCATGGCCACCATCCGCGCCGACTGTTCGCACGCGATGTTTTCCGCCACCGCTTGATACACCAACGATTCGATATAGCGCATCAGCATGCCATCAACCACCGGCTTCGCATCGGGTTCGTAAATGTAGTCCCAGTGCGTTTTCAGGCTAGCTTCCTCGGCATCTTCCAGCTGCGCCAGCGGCAGCAGCTTCGTCATGACCGGCTCCTGCTTCATGCTATTAATGAAGCGGTTGTAGACGATGTAGAGCGCGTCGATCCTGCCTTCCAGGTAAGCATCGAGCATGACCTTGATCGGGCCAATCAGCCGGTCCAAATGCGGAGTGTCGCCGACACCCGTCAACTGCGACACCACGTTGGCACCCAGACGCTGCATGAAACCCAGGCTCCGGTTACCCACCGCGGTGACATCAATGCCGACGCCAGCAGCTTCCCACTGCTTCATCTGGTTCACCACCACGCGAAACGCGTTGGTGTTGAGGCCGCCGCACAAACCCTTGTCGGTGCCGATAATGATGACGCCCACGCGCTTGACGTCCTGACGTACGACCACGAACGGATGTTTATATTCCGTGTGCGCATAAGCCAAGTGCGTCGCCACACGGGCGATCTTTTCGGCGTACGGGCGCGCGGCCTTCATGCGCTCTTGCGACTTGCGCATTTTGGCCGCCGCAATCATTTCCATGGCCTTGGTAATCTTGCGCGTGCTCTCCACGCTCTTGATCTTGGTCCGTATCTCTTTTCCGGCTGCCATTGTTTCTCCTTAAACCAGCGGCTGCTAATCAGCGCGGTCGATTCAATAGACGCCGGTTTTCTTGAACTCTTCCACCGCAGCGGTGAGCGCCTTTTCAGTCGCATCATCCATGTTGCCGCTGGTTTCGATGGTGTCCATGATGCTGGCGTACTTGGATTTGATGAACGCCATCAGCGCGGACTCAAACGGCAGAATCTTGTTGACTTCAACGTCGTCCATGTAGCCCTTGTTGGCCGCAAACAGGGTCAGCGCCATTTGCGAAACCGACATCGGCGAGTATTGCGCCTGCTTCATCAGTTCGGTCACGCGGCGGCCACGCTCGAGTTGCTTGCGGGTCGCTTCATCCAGATCGGATGCGAACTGGGCAAATGCCGCCAGTTCGCGATACTGCGCCAATGCCAGGCGAATACCGCCGCCGAGCTTCTTGATGACCTTGGTCTGCGCAGCGCCACCGACGCGGGACACCGACAGGCCGGCGTTGATCGCGGGACGGATACCGGCGTTGAACAGGTCGGTTTCCAGGAAAATCTGGCCGTCGGTAATCGAGATCACGTTGGTCGGCACGAAGGCGGACACGTCACCCGCCTGCGTTTCGATGATCGGCAGCGCAGTCAGCGAACCGGTCTGGCCTTTGACGGCACCATTGGTCATCTTTTCCACGTAATCGGCATTTACGCGTGCAGCACGCTCAAGCAGGCGCGAGTGCAGGTAGAACACGTCGCCGGGATACGCTTCACGGCCCGGCGGACGGCGCAGCAACAGGGATACCTGACGATACGCCCAGGCCTGTTTGGTCAAATCGTCATACACGATCAGCGCGTCTTCACCGATGTCGCGGAAGAATTCGCCCATGGTGCAGCCGGAGTACGGTGCGATGTATTGCATGGCTGCAGCGTCGGCAGCAGTCGCGGCGACGACGATGGTGTGGTCCATCGCGCCATGCTCTTCCAGCTTGCGTACGACGTTGGCAACCGAAGAAGCCTTCTGCCCGATGGCGACGTAGATACACTTTACGCCGGTGCCCTTCTGGTTGATGATCGCGTCGATCGCAACGGCGGTTTTACCCGTCTGGCGGTCACCAATGATCAGTTCGCGCTGGCCACGGCCAACCGGCACCATGGCATCGATCGCCTTGAGTCCGGTCTGCACCGGCTGGTCGACCGATTTACGTTCAATCACGCCAGGCGCAATGCGTTCGATCGGCATGGTGGTATCGGCTGCGATGGGACCCTTGCCGTCGATCGGCTGGCCCAACGAGTTGACCACACGACCGAGCAGGCCACGACCCACCGGCACTTCGAGAATGCGGCCGGTGCACTTGGCAACGTCACCTTCCTTGATGTGTTCGTAGTCGCCCAGAATCACGGCGCCAACGGAGTCACGCTCGAGGTTGAGTGCCACGCCGAAGGTGTTGCCCGGCATTTCGATCATTTCACCCGACATCACGTCGGACAAACCATGAATGCGGACGATGCCGTCGGTGACGGACACGATCGTCCCCTGGGTGCGCATTTCACTCGCCACGCCAAAGGATTCGATCTTGGCTTTAATCAGTTCGCTGATTTCGCTTGGATTCAATTGCATGTGTGTTCTCCGAACCGCCGGGTTTTAAATTAAGGCGGTGTCCGATAAATAAGAGTCTGGATTGGCGCTGGATTAATTATTAACCCTGTAGCGCGAAGCTCATGCGCTGCAGCCGCCCTTTGACCGAGCCGTCTATCACCTGGTCGCCAATCGTGATCACCGCGCCGCCGATCAGTTCGGGATCGACCGCAACCTGCACGTTTACCGCGCGGTTGAACTTGGCACGCAAGCCGGCCACAAGTTCATCAACCTGCCCCTGCGCCATTTCCTGCGCGCTGGTGATGGTCGCTTCGAGCGTGCCTTCGGCGCTTGCCTTCAGCGTGTCGAACTGCTCGCTGATGATAGGCAGCAACGCCAGGCGACCGTTTTCGGCCAGCACCTTGACGAAACTGGCGCCGCGCTCACCGAGACCAGCACCGGCCACGTCGATGACCAGCGCAGCCACGCGTTCGGCCGCTACGGCGGGATCCGCGTCCAGACGCGCCAACTGCGCATCGGAAACAATCGCCGCCAGCGTGGCAACCCGCGAAGACCAGCCTGCCAGATCGTTTTCGCCCTGCGCAATGCGGAAAACCGCTTCGGCGTAGGGACGTGCCAGAGTAGACAGTTCGCTCATGGCTTACAGCTCGGCTTTCAGCTGGCCCAGCAGGTCAGCATGCGTTTGCGCGTTGACTTCACGGCGCAGGATCTTTTCTGCACCAGCCACTGCCAGCGCAGCGACCTGTTCACGCAGGCTTTCACGTGCACGGTTGGTTTCCTGGGCAATGTTGGCTTGCGCCGCGGCAAGCTGACGCTCGCCCTCTTCCCTGGCTGCCGTTTTGGCCTCTTCGACCATTTGCGCCGCACGCTTTTCAGCCTGGACGATGACTTCGGCTGCAGTCGCCTTGGCTTCACGCATGTTGTCGCCGGCTTTTTTAGCAGCCAGCTCCAGCTCGTGCTTGCCACGATCGGCAGCGGCAAGGCCATCGGCAATCTGCTTCTTGCGCGTTTCGAGCGCGCTCATGATGGGCGGCCACACGAACTTCATGCAGAACCACACAAAGAAGATGAACGTGATGGACTGGCCGATCAAAGTTGCGTTGAAATTCATATCCGCACCTTAATTAATGACGGGGTTAAACAAGCTCTGTTAAACCCGATGATTAGCCGGCAACAGCGAACAGAACGTACATGGCCAGACCGACAGCGATCATTGGCACGGCGTCAACCAGACCCATGACGATGAAGAACTGGGTACGCAGCATCGGGATCAGTTCGGGCTGACGTGCAGCGCCTTCCAGAAAACGGCCGCCCAATACACCGATACCGATAGACGCGCCGAGCGCGCCCATACCCATCATCAAAGCACCCGCGATGTACAGCACTGCTTGAGTCATTTCCATTTGTTGCTCCTAAAAGTTAAAAATAAAGTTGAAAACAAGAAACCAGAATCGATAGCTAAAACCTGAATCAATGATGCTCAGAGTGCGCCATGTCCAGATACACAATGGTCAGCGTCATGAAGATGAACGCCTGCAGGGTGATGATCAGGATGTGGAATACCGCCCACGCCCACTGCAGCACACCACCGAACAGACCCATGATCCAGCTGCCGCCAAACATCAGCGCAATCAGGATGAAGATCATTTCACCGGCGTACATGTTGCCGAACAGTCGCAGGGAAAGCGAAAGCGGCTTGGCAATCAGGCCCACGCCTTCGAGCAGCAGGTTGATAGGGAACATGAACTTGGGGAAAGGCTGGAATGCCAGCTCGGAGAAGAAGCCGCCCGCGCCTTTCATCTTGAAGCTGTAAAACAGCACCAGGAAGAAGATCGACAGCGACATGCCAAAGGTGACATTGGGGTCGGTCGAAGGCACCACTTTCAGGTAAGGCAAGCCGGCCATCGAGCCCGCCAAAGGCAGCCAGTCAACCGGGAACAGGTCCATCAGGTTCATCAGGAAAACCCACATGAACACGGTCAACGCCAGCGGCGCAACCAAGGGGTTTTTGTGAGAGAAGGAGCCGCGCACCGAAACGTCGATGAACTCGATGACCCATTCGACAAAATTCTGCAGACCTGACGGAACCCCGGCAGTCGCTTTCCTGGCCGCCATGCGGAACAGGAACAGGAACAACAGGCCCAGACCGATCGAGAACGCCATGCTGTCGACGTTGATCGCCCAGAAGCCCATTGCCTTGGCCTCTTCGGCGCCGTGTGCAAATGTCCGGGTTGCCTCGGTCAGCACCGTGCCGTCGTGACGGTGGAAGCCCGCAGGCAACTCACCATATGTCAGGTTTTGCAGGTGATGCTTGATGTACTCACCGGAGGAAGCGTATTCCGTAGCCATGATGATCAAATTCAATTAAGTGGGTTTTGGATGGGCACAAACTCGCTGCACCCATTCAAAACCAACCTTGATTAATTCTTGCGGTTTAGCGCCGCCAACCAGCCCAATTGCGCCAGCATCAAACCCAACAACAGTGGCAAAGGTGACAGCTTCAACCCCCCCAACCCCACTGC
>JAAPAA010000342.1 GCA_012274165.1 Thiobacillaceae bacterium | reverse complement strand
TGATCGATGAAGCGGTCCCTCGCGCGCCGCGCAAGGTGCTGGAACCGCGCAGGCGCGTTCTCAAAAAATGCCTGAAAGCGTGCCTGGTCGAGCTTGGCCTGAACGCGCTTGGCGGCTTTGATCAGTTGCACGAATGCGCTACGGGTCGGCAGCGTCAGTGTGGATTTTTCAACAAACAGCACCAGCATGGCGCTGCGGATCAACGCCTCGGCATCGTCATAGTCGCTGCGCGCGACGCCCATTTTGTTGGCCAGCCATAGCGAAAAATCAATCGTGTCCTGACTGAGCTGCCGCACCGCGCGTTCAGCCCGGTACTCGGCAAGCGTGAGCGGATTGGCGGCGGTCTTGTCGTCCAGATAGGCACGCTGGCTTTCGGGTGAGACAGCGTTGCCGATCATCAGGCTGCTATCCGGCATCGCCTGCAGCCGCTTCAGCATGTCCGACCCGCCTTTTGAATGCGACAGCAGGGTCTTGTCGCGCAGGGACGCGGCGGCAACTGCAAGCTCGCCACCCGACACCTCTTCCAGATACAGACTCATCAGATAAACCATGCGGCGCAGCGCCAGCTCAAGCTCGGGGCGCAGATACGCGGTGCCAAAATAATTGGCGATCTGCACGATGCCCTTCGCAAAATCCGCCTCAATCGCGTTCAGGCGCTCGATCGAAATGATCCCCTGCGCGACGCCGTGATGCAGCGCCTTGTCGAAAAACGGCCGGCCGTCAAACGCGGTCAGCCCGGTCAAGCCGGTTGCATTCTGTTCAACCATAAACATTAAATGGCGGACTCTTCTTCGTCGCCGAATGGCTCGTCCGAATCGGCGGCCAGCAGCATGGCGTTGAGCGCTTCCACATGTTTGGCCACGCGGACGCGCAGCACGCCCATCAGTTCCTCGAACGCATCGGGAAACTCATAGCGCAAGAGCCAGGCGGTTTCCATCCAGTCGCCATCGGCCACTTCCGCACGCTGCAGCAGCGGCTGCGAGTTTTCGATGAAGTTGCCAAAGCCCAGGGTTTCGTCCAGTTCCTCGAGTTTTTCCATCAGCCATGTGGTGTGAACCTGAATGCCGGCGTCCTGCTCGTATTCCGGCGCGAAGCGCCCGCTGGTCGCAAAGGTCAGCACCTCGTCATAGCGGTCTTCGAAGTAGTCGGCCAGCGTGTTGATGCCGCCTTCCGTATTGACGATCACGTCCAGATATTCGCTGACGGTGCTCTCGTCGCGATGGATGACGGCGTTGACCATCGCGCGCAAACGCTCGCTGGTGCGCTCGCCGTACTGCCGTTCCAGCACGATTGAGTGGGCAAACTGCTCCGGCGTCACCAGCATGTTGACGATGGACTCTTTGGACGAATCGAACTCGCGCATGATGGCGAGCAGATCCTTGGGCGGCAGATCGTCCAGCAGGCTGACCAGGGCGTGGTCGCCATGCTGGTCGGCCACGGCCACCAGCGTGCGCTCGGCACCCACGATGTCGCCAGACAAAATCAACTGGGAGGATTTCAAAACAACCGGGTGCATGCTGCGTCCTTCTTCTGTGTTATTTGCTTGATGGTCACTCTTCACGGGTATCGAACCCCTGCTCGGACAGCCAGTCCGAACCGGCATCGCCCAGATCATCCGTCTCTTCATCTTCTTCTTCGTCGTCGGCCTCTTCCGCAGGTGCGGGCGCGGCAAATGTATCCTTGTGGCGCAAGAACTCCAGCGCAGCCGTCGTCACCAGAAATGCGTCGCCACCCTGAACGTTCAGCGTCACGGCAATCAGCGGCTCGGCCCAGGGGGAAACCGTCAGGCTTTTCTCAAGCTCGGCCCAGGCAAGAAAACCAGCATGCTCAGGCTCGTTCTGCACCAGTTTGTGCATGACGTCGGCAGACGGAAAGCCAAAGGCGTCATAAAAAACCACCGCCACCATTTCAGGGCTGTAGTCGATCATCGCCAGAATGGCATCCATCTCCTGGCGCTTATCCTTCAGCCGCCGTTGCAAGACCGATTTGCCTTCGGAGTCGGTCACCAGATCGTCGATCTCGTCGAGGTAACTTCTGAGCAGGTTCGTAAAGTAATGCGATTTTTTCAATTGAGAATTCCCTGGATATATTTTGCCGCCATCTCCTGCGCGACAGCGACCGGGTCGTCGATCAGGCTGCGTTGCCGGTATTCGTCGTAAGCTTTTTTCCGCTCGGGATCGGATAGCACTTCATAGGCATCCTGAACTTCGCGAAAACGCAGCGCCGCATCCGCGGCCGGGTTCTTGTCCGGGTGGTAAAACGCAGCTTTTTTGCGGTACGCAAGCTTGATTAACTCGGGGGCGGCTGAAGGCGGAACGCCCAGCTTTTCATAATGATCCTGCATTCAATTCCTTGTCATGTACGTGTGGGCACGTTCCAGAGTGGCGCGAATTATAGGGTTTTTATCCGGATCGACCGATATTTAGTTGCTGGAACAATGCGTTAAGCCGAGGGGCTGGAGTATAATCCCGGGTTTTACTCCTCCCCCACCCCCATGGCGATCCAGTGGTTCCCCGGTCATATGACCACCGCGCGCAAAAAAGCGGCCGAAACAATGGCGCTGATCGATGTGGTCGTCGAAGTGCTCGACGCGCGGCTGCCAGAAGCCGGCAGCAACCCGATGATTCACGAGTTGCGCGCGCATCGCCAGCGCCCCTGCCTCAAGCTGCTCAACAAGGTCGACCTGGCCGACCCCGAAGCCACCCGCGCATGGCTCGACTATTACAACAGCCTGCCGAATGTGAAAGCGGTGGCGATTTCGGCCAAGAAACCCGGCGATGTCGCCAAACTGGCCGCGCTAGCGCAAAAGCTGGCGCCGCATCGCAACGATCCGATCAAGCCGCTGAGGCTGATGATCATGGGCATCCCCAACGTCGGCAAATCCACCTTGATGAACACCTGGGTCAAGCGCCGGGTCGCGGCAGTGGGCGACGAACCCGCGGTCACCAAATCGCAGCAGCGCATCAACATCTCGCCGCTGCTGTCGCTGGTCGACACGCCGGGCATGACCTGGCCCAAAATCGAACACGATTCCGACGGCTTCATGCTCGCCGCCAGCCACGCGATCGGCCGCAACGCCGTCATCGACGAACAGGTGGCGGTGTTTTTGGCGGACATCCTGCTTGCACGCTACCCGGCTTTGCTGACAGCGCGTTACGGCTTTTCTGTCGACAGCCTGGATGCAACCGGCGTGCTGGAAGCCGTCGCCAAACGGCGTGCGTGCGTGACCAAGGGACGCGGCGGCGAACTCGACCTGGAAAAAGCCGCGATGATTTTCCTGACCGATTACCGCTCCGGCACCCTGGGTCGCATCAGTCTGGAAACGCCAGCAACGCGCCAAGCCATGCTGGACGCTGCACGAAGCAAAGCGGCGCAGGAAGCGGCGCGCAAAAAAGCGATTCTGGATGCAGCCCGCAACCAGGCGGCTCTGGATTCCGAACATAACAAAGGGATGCCATCCACGAACGACGAGCCGGATGCGGTTGAGTAATTGCAGTTTGTGCTATTGCGACTGCCAGATCAGAAAAACACAGCCGTAGTGTCGAGCCCTTGGCCGTGAATTCAACGTTGAAATACGCTTCTCAACGAATGCCGCAGATTCGCAGACAAGTTCAGGTTGTTTGTTGCGGCGACCGGCTCCTGTTCGGCCTAAGGCGACGAAGGGCTTTCGATTCACTCCGTCCGCAGTGCACTGGCGGATTCAACCGGTGGATGCAACGGATTGGTGAAGTCAGTCGGCCGACCCTGACGCGTGATCAGCGGTACCAGCCTCAAAGCGGTCGTTAACCGCTCCCCGCCTTGATTTAGAACTCAAGCTGCAGACCTAAACCGCCATCAGGTCGGCCCTGGATAATTTGTTGATCCATCTCATCTTATGCAGCGCATAATTAATGCTCCCTATAGGCAAATTCTATTATGCAAAGCCCACCCACCCCGCACTCGCATTCTGCCGATGAGAGTAAAGCGTTACGGGCATCCGAAAGCCGCTATCGCCGGCTTTTCGAAACCGCTCAAGATGGAATTCTGCTTCTTAACGCTGACACTGCACAGATCGAAGACGTCAATCCCTATTTGATCGATCTGCTTGGCTACTCGCATGCGGAGTTCCTTGGGAAAAAGCTATGGGAGGTGGGCCCGTTCGCGGACAGAGCCGAGAGCAAAGAGATGTTTGCGGAGCTGCAAACGACGGGATATGTCCGCTACGAAGATCTGCCGCTCAAAACAAAGGCCGGGGCACAGATCGCGGTCGAATTCGTAAGCAATACTTACGAGAGCGAAGGTATCAAGGTCATTCAGTGCAACATCCGCGATATTTCCGAGCGTAAAGCGACCGAAGCGAAATCCAGGCGACACGCGCAACTCTATGCCGCACTGAGTCAATGCAATAAGGCCATCGTGCATAGCGCCAGCGAGGATGAGCTGTTTTTGCAAGTCTGCCGCGCGGCAGTGCAATTCGGCGGCATGAAGATGGCGTGGATCGGCCTGCTCGACTTTGAGACCCTCAAGGTCCGGCCAGTCGCCAGTTTCGGGGATGACACCGAGTACCTGAAAGACATCAATGTCTCCGTGGATGCCGATACGCTGTCCGGCTGCGGCCCGACTGGCACAGCCATTCGCGAGGACCGTCTGTACTGGTGTCAGGATTTCCTGGACGACCCGGCAACCGTCCCTTGGCGTGAGCGCGCCGTGTCCGCGGGCTTGGCCGCCGCCGCCGCGCTGCCACTGCACCGCAAAGGTGTTGTCATCGGCGTTTTTACCCTGTACACCGCGAAGACCGATGCCTTCGACGAAGCCGCACGCGGCCTGCTGATTGAAATGGCAACGGATATCAGTTTTGCACTCGACAACTTTGACGGCGAATCCCAGCGCAAGCAGACGGAGGAAGAAATAGCATTCAAGAATGCGATCCTCAAGACGCAGCAGGAAACTTCACTCGATGCCATTCTGGTGGTCGACGATAACGGGAAAATCATCTCCTACAACCAACACTTCATTGCACTATGGCAGCTGCCCCCGGAACTCGTGAGCGCAGGTCTGGATGCGCCAGTGCTTCAATCAGTTGTTGCTCAAGTCGAGTATCCAGAAGCATTTGCCGCCCGGGTTCAATACCTGAACGCGCACCGCGACGACAAAAGTCGCGAGGAAATACAGCTGAAAGATGGAAGGATTATCGATCGGTATTCCGCTTCGAGCACGGGCGCGGGCGGCAAATACCATGGACGCGTCTGGTATTTCCGCGATATCACCGAGCGCAAGCGGGCGGAGGTACAGGTACACGAACTGGCTGAACAGCTCACGACCACCCTCGAGAGCATCACGGATGCGTTTCTCACCGTGGACAGGGAATGGCGATTCACCTTCCTCAACCACAAGGCCGAGCAGCTGCTCAGACGAACGCGCGCGGAGCTGACCGGCCAGGAAATCTGGACGGAATTCCCCGACACCAGCGGCTCCTGCTTCGAGCGCGAATTCCGCCGGGCGATGGTGGACAACCATGCCGTGAATTTCGAGGCGCTTTATCAGCCGCTCAACAGTTGGTTGGGCGTCCACGCCTACCCCTCGGAACAGGGTCTGGGGGTGTATTTCCACGATATCAGCGAGCGCAAACTGGTAGAGAACGAACTCCGAAAGTCGAAGGACTTGCTCCAACTCGTTGTAAATAATGTGCCAGCCCGCATATTCTGGAAGGATCGCGATTTGCGATTTCTGGGCTGCAACAACCTGCTCGCGAAAGATGCCGGGTATTCCAGCCCCGATGAATTGATCGGCAAGACCGATTTCGAAATGGGGTGGAAGGATCAGGCCGAGGTGTACCGCGCCGACGATAAGGAAGTGTTGGAATCGGATGCCTCCAGGCTGGATTTCGAAGAGCCACAGACAACGCCGGACGGCAACACAATCTGGCTGCGCACCTCCAAGGTGCCGCTGCATGACAAAGATAACCAGATCATTGGCATTCTGGGTCTCTATCAAGACATCACGGCAGCCAAGAAGGTCGAGGACGAATTACGCGAAAGCGAGCGTCGCTTCAGCGACATGCTGGAAAATGTGGAACTGGTTTCAATGATGCTTGACCGCGATGCGCGGATTACCTATTGCAACGAGTACCTGCTCCGCTTGACCGGTTGGCGACGCGAGGAAGTTATCGGGCGAAACTGGTTCGAGGTTTTCGTGCCGCCTGAAATCAGGTATTTGAAAGACGAGTTTTTCGCGGCACTCCTCGCCGACCGGCTCGAAGCAAGGCATCACGAGAACGAGATCCTCACACGTTCGGGCGAGCGTCGGCTCATACGCTGGGACAATTCGGTGCTGCGGTCGGGAACCGACGGTGTGATTGGAACGGCAAGCATCGGCGAAGACATCACCGAGCGCAGGCATGCGGCGGATCAGATCAACGAACTGGCTGAGCGGCTCACGACAACCCTCGAGAGCATCACCGATGCGTTTTTCACCGTGGACACGGAATGGCGGTTCACCTTCCTCAACCGCAAGGCCGAGCAATTGCTCAGACGAACTCGCACAGAGCTGACCGGCCAGGACTTCTGGACGGCGTTCCCCGACACCATCGGATCCACCTTCGAGCGCGAATACCGGCGGGCGATGACGGACAACCATACCGTGGATTTTGAAGAGTTCTACCCGCCACTCAACACCTGGTTCGGCGTTCGCGCCTATCCCTCCGAGCAGGGTCTGGCGGTCTATTTCCACGATATCAGCGAGCGCAAGCAGACGGAGACGAGACTACGCGAGGAAGAAGCGCGTCACCTCCGCCAGCGCAACGCCCTGATCGAACTTGCCGGAGGGGGAGCCACAGGTGAAGACCTCCTGGGCACGATTCGGCGAATCACGGAGATAGACGCCAAAACCCTGGAGGTCGCGCGGGCCAGTATCTGGCGTTACAACCAGGATCGCACTGCCCTGCGATGCATGGACCTCTACGAGGTGGAGACGGGCTCGCACACCGCCGGCATGGAGTTGTCTGCACAAGATTTTCCTGCCTACTTCCGGGCGCTGGAGGCACAGGATCCGATTGTCGCGGAGGATGCGCAGCGTGACGCACGCACTGACCAGTTCTCAGAGAGCTATCTTCGGCCGATCGGCATCACGTCCATGCTGGATGTTCCCATTCACCTGGGCGGCACCGAGGCGGGCGTCCTGTGTCACGAACATGTCGGGCCGATGCGCCAGTGGACAGCCGACGAGGAGTCGTTCGCGGTCGCCGTTGCGAACCAGACGTCCCTCGCTCTGGAATGGTCGGAACGCAAGCGTTCGGAGCAAGCGATCAAGCGGGCGGTGCAGCGCCTGAACGAAGCGCAGCACATTGGGCAGATCGGGGACTGGGAGTTGGACTTTGCCACCGGGGAAATTACCTGGTCGCCGCAAGTATTTGAGATTTTCGGGCGCGATCCGCGCCTGGGATTACCACGCAACTTCGGAGAAGTCGTCGCCCACTACGATGCGGCGAGCCAGGCGCTCATGAAGGACAAGGTTGCCTTGGCAATTGAATCGGGCGATGCACAGGACTATGAGCTTGGGGCATTCGGACCCAACGGCAAGCCCGTTGACACTATTGGGAGTATGGTGCCCCGGAAGGACGAAAGCGGCAGAGTTGTCGGGCTATACGGAACGATTCAGGATATCACCCAGCGCAAAGCATCGGAGAGGCGGCTCGCCTACCTCAACCGCGTATACGCCATGCTGAGCAGTATCAATACGCTCATCGTGCGCGTGCAAGACAGCGAGGAACTGTTCAGGGAGGCGTGCCGGGTTGCGGTCGAGATAGGCGGGTTCCGCATGGCCATGATCGGCATCGTGGATGGGGATGCGAAGAACATTGTCCCGGTGGCCTCGGCGGGCAAGAACGAAGCGCTCATCGGCGCCATCAAAAGCATCTTGTCGTCTGGTGAGCTTGCTTCAAGCACCATGATCGCACGGGCAATCAGAGAGAAAAAAACCATCGTCTCCAACGATTCGCAAAGCGATCCCCAGGTTCTATTGGGCAAGGTATATGCCGAAGCCGGGGTCTGCTCAATCATCATTTTGCCGCTGATAGTCGCAGATGAAGCCATTGGCGCGCTCGCGCTTTATGCGACCGAAAGCAACTTCTTCCATGAAGAAGAGTTGAAACTCTTGACTGATCTGGCTGGCGATATTTCGTATGCCATGGGTTATTTGAAGGCTGAAGCGGCGCTGCGGAGTCTCAATGAAGAACTGGAAGACAAGGTAGCGACACGCACCGCCGATCTGGAGCAGGCCCGGCTCATGGCCCACCAGGCCAACCTGGCCAAGTCCAGCTTTCTTGCCACCATGAGTCACGAGATCCGCACCCCAATGAACGGCGTGATTGGCATGGCCGACGTGCTGCACCAGACCGGCCTTAACGATCAACAGGTGGAGATGGTCGATCTCATCCACGAGTCGGCGATTTCGCTGCTGTCGATCATCGACGACATTCTCGACTTTTCCAAGATCGAAGCCGGGCGGATGGAAATCGAACTGGTACCCATCTCGTTGGCCGACGTGGTGGAAAAAGCCTGTGTCATGCTGGACGACCTGGCGGTCAATAAAAACGTGGAACTCACGGTGTTCGTCGATCCCGCGATACCCGATACGGTTTTGGGCGATGAGTTACGTCTGCGTCAGGTGCTGATGAATCTTGTTGGCAACGCCATCAAGTTTTCCAGCGGCCGCGAGCAAGCGGGCCGGATAGGGGTACGTGCCGTGCAAATCGAGCGTAGCCCGGAGCAGTCAGTCGTGGAAATCCACGTAGCCGATAATGGAATCGGGATCGATGAAGAGACCCAGGCGCGGCTGTTCACTGCGTTCACCCAGGCCGACACCTCGACCACCCGGCGCTTTGGCGGCACCGGGCTGGGGCTGGTCATTTCGCGCCATCTGATAGACATGATGGGGGGGCATCTCACGGTGCAAAGCACGCTCGGGAAAGGATCCACGTTCACCGTACGCCTGCAATTCACACTGCCGCAAAGTCAGGCAGGTGCGGTCATCCCCGCCTCGCAAGTAGCCGGACTCTCCTGCCTCGTGGTAGGCAGCCCGGATGGACTGTCCGAAAATTTTGCTGTGTATCTGGCCCACGGCGGCGCGCGTGTCGAGCGGGCAGCGGATCTGGCGCAGGCACGCGACCTGATGCCAGGTTTGCCGCCGGGACGCTGGATCTGGGTCATCGATGCGCTCGATATTCCGCTGGCGCTGGATGAACTGCGCGCCCTTGACCACGATCTGCCAAGCCAGGAAATTCGCATCGTTGCCATTGGGCGCGGATCGCGAAGGGAGCCACGGGTGGAACATATCGGTATGGTATTGGTGGACGGCAACGTGCTGACGCGTCACCGGCTCTTCAAAGCCGTCGCCATTGCCGCAGGAGACGTCGTTGAAGACCCGCAAACGCCGCGGTCAAGCAAGAACGAGATGGCAGTCAAACAACCATCGCACGATGAGGCCCTGCGCAATGGCCGGCTGATTCTGGTTGCCGAGGATAATGAGACCAACCAGAAGGTGATCCTATGGCAGCTTGCGCTGCTGGGTTTTGCTGCCGATGTCGCTGACAACGGCCGGCTGGCGCTGGAACGCTGGCAGAGCGGAAACTACGCGCTGCTGCTCACTGATTTGCAGATGCCGGAGATGGATGGTTATGCATTGACTGCCGCGATTCGTGCTCAGGAGCAGGGTTCGCGCCGCATCCCGATTGTGGCCCTGACCGCCAACACGCTCAAAGGCGAAGCGGGTCGCTGTCAGGCTGCCGGCATGGACGATTGGCTGAGCAAGCCATTGCAACTGGATGATCTTAAAAAAATCCTGGACACATGGCTGCCGTCCGCTGTATCCAGTCTGGATTCCCATGCTGAAGTCGCTCCCCACGTGGCTGCTGAGCGCGCGGTGGACGTGAGCGTGCTCGAAAGCATCGTCGGCAGCGACCCTGCAGTGATACTCGAATTTCTGAATGACTTTCGGATCAGTGCAACGAAGATAGGGGCCGAATTGAAAACAGCGTGTGTCGATCGTCAACCGGCGCGGGCAAGCCAGCAAGCGAACAAGCTCAAATCATCGGCGCG
>JAAPAA010000341.1 GCA_012274165.1 Thiobacillaceae bacterium | reverse complement strand
GTTTGCTGACGACGGTGCTCGCCCCAGTTTTGATCTGGATGGCGTTCTTTCTCTAGATTCGGTACGGACCACGAGCGATCCAAAGAAAAACCACTCACGCCGATCAACGGTGTGTCCGAGCGCTTTGGCGGCGCGCCGGGCGCTATCCTGCCCCGTCCTGGTCCCGAAGTCCTTTTATACCGGCCAAAGTCTAAAGTGAGGGGTTCGCGTCGCCCAACGGAAAGCTGTATTCTTTTTCTTCGTTCGAGACTGACTTTACCAGAGGGTGAAGGCCCAGCCAGCAGATCGAAACTTTAGCAGGGAACGGTCAGCGGCGGGCCTTCACGCCAGCCGTGATTCTCTTTATCGCACTGCCCGAGGTGAAAGACAACATCGACCCGGGGTAATCCCGTTGGAGCTCCTGCCGCGGCGATGTCCCGTTTGCGGTGACGACACGATCATCGGCCACGGACGGCGCCTCCGTCAGGGCCATGATGACCAGCACGCATGCCTCTGGGTGCGGCGCGGAATCTGTCAGCCGTGCAGCAAGACCTTCACGATCTTGCCCGATTGGCTAGCGCCGTCAGGGCACTACAGCCTGCAGTGCCGACAGCAGGCCTGCGAGCGGATCGGCGACGGTGACTCTGCCGAGCAAGCAGCGCCGCACTGCAAAGATCCGACACGCTTGCCCGATCCATCCACCGTGCGTCGATGGGCACAACGGCGACTGCTCAGCGTGTGGTGTTGGGTGCGGGCCGGAGCTCCAGGCGAGCACTTTTTGCGAGCACCCACCATCCTTGCCTGGGATCTGGGCGTGCTCTGCCGTATTCTGCCGATCGAGGCAAGAAGTCCGTGAATCGCCAAGTTCTCGACGAGTTGAAACAGCAGATTCCTCTGCTGGACTATCTGCAGGCCCATGATTGGCAGCCGGCCCGACAACTCAGCCGCGGTCGATGGATGGGACTGTGTCCGCTGCACCCCGATCACAAACCAAGCTTCCTGGTGGATTCCGGCAAGAGCCTGTTCTACTGCTACGGCTGTGGCCGCGGCGGCGATGTGATTCGCTTTGCCGAACTCTATCACCAGGTGAAGTTTCCGCAAGCGTTGACGCTGCTGCACCAATGGCGTGGCCTGGCGCCGTTATTACACCAAGTCACAGGTTTCTACCGCATGCAGTTACACCGCCACGGTGAGGCGGTTGCATATCTGCACCAACGCGGAGTCCGCTCCCCGGAGGTGATCGAGCACATGCGGATCGGCTACGCGCCCGGAGGTTGCTTGCGGGGTTGGCTGACGCAGTTGGGCTACCCGTTGCCGACTCTGCGTCAGGCGGGCCTGGTGACCGGCGTCGGTTATGACGCATACGTGCGTCGTATCGTCTTCCCATTGGAGGGGAATCTCTATGGCCGCAGCCTTTCGGATTCGGCGCCGCCTCACCGATTCTTGCCGGGTACTAAGGGTGGCTTGTACTCATGGGAGCAGGTCCGGCGATATGCAGAAGTGATTCTGGTCGAGGGACTGTTCGACTACGCCGCGTTGTGGGAGGCCGGTTTTCACAACGTGACCTGCTCGCTGGGAACCCATCTCAATGTGCGCCAGTTTCGGCAACTATGCGACGGCTCCCGAACCGTCTATCTGACCTTGGATGCCGACGGCAACGACAGCGGCCAACAGGCAGCACGGTGTCTCTCACGAAGTCTTCGGGAACAAGGTATAACGGCTCACCTGGTCTCTCTGCCCGAGGGTCACGATCCCAACAGCTTCTTTGTCAGTGGCGGCAACGCTGACGAATTTCAACTCCTGCTGGAGCGGGCTTGCCTATGAGATTTCGTGTCGCTGAACAGCATAAACTGAGCAACGCGCACAGTTCGTTTCGCGTGGTTCAGCAAAGCGGCCGGGAAGTGGAGTGGGCCAATCGTTTCCTCGACCAGCACCGAGTCCGCGGCGTGGCGGATTCCACACTGCGCAGTTATGCCCACGACTTACTGCATTTCCTCCGCTGGTGGGCCGCGGCTCATAAGACGGCCGCGATCACCAAAGAGGCGCTCACGGAGTCGACTTTCCTCGACTATATTCGCTGGCAGGTCGACCAGTATCCCGCGCCCGCAGCTGCGAGCATCAACCGTCGAGTCGGAACGGTCGAGCGAGCCCTGCGGCTTGAGTTTCCCGATGCCCCTCGTCTGTTTGCGCCCGGCTTTCAGAACTGGTACTGGCGGCAATCACGGCTAGGCTATGGACGGCTACGTCCGGCGCTGACTCAGTTGCGGGTGAAGACGCCCAAACGATTGATTGTGCCCTTGTCGATCGATGAGGTCCATCGCTTCTGGCATAGTTTTCGCACCTCGCGCGACTTGGCCATCGTTGGTTTGATGGTGCTGCATGGCTTGCGGTCCTGTGAAGTCTTAGCCCTGAACCGCGAAGACCTCCAGCTCCCGGAGCTGCAGATCCGAGTCCCAGGCAAGGGCAAAAAGATTCGTGTGTTGCCCCTAGATCACGACTCTGTGAAGCTGCTCGATCACTACCTGTGCTTGGAACGGCCTCCGCAATGTGGCTTACCTTTATTCGTCTCTCTCAAAGGACCGTCCCGCGGCCATCGTATGACCGCCGCCGGTCTACGTTCGTTGTTTCGTCATCACCGGCAAACCTCCGGCGTGAGGAAAGCGAACGCCCACCGCTTTCGACATACGTTTGCTTCCGACATGCTGCGCGCAGGTATTAGCCTGCCGGCGCTTATGCACCTCATGGGGCATGCGCAGATTCAAACCACGATGGTCTACCTTCATCTCACTCCACAAGATGTCTGGGAGCAATATGCTCGCGCGGTTGCTCAGCTCACTCGGCCTACTCCGCCGAAGCAGTCATGAAACAACCACGTTTTCCGCTCCCCGCGCATCCTCTGACGAAGCTCTTCGAGCCAGCGGCGGAATCGGTGACGACTTCGTTGGGTGATTCATCCATCACCTCCTATCGCGGAACTGTGCGACTTTTTCTGACTTACCTCGGCGCCCAGTATTCTGAGGTCCACTCCCTCAAGCAGCTGCGCCGTGATCCCCATATCCTCGGTTGGCTGGCTCTCTTGCGATCGCACCACCCGCCGCTCGCCACCATCACGCGCGCCAACCATGTGATTTATCTGCGCCGCCTATTGGAGGAACTCGCCTGGACACAGCACATCCCCGACTTGGCCCATCTGCTCGGTCGTGATGACGTGCCGCGTAAGGAGCATCATTTGCCGCGCCCGCTCACGCCCGAACAGGATGAATTGGTTCAGCAGGAACTACTGCGCCGCGATGACCTGCTCAGCAATGCCTTGTTGCTACTGCGTCACACCGGGATGCGCATCAGCGAATGTGTCGATCTCTCCTTCGATTGCTTGCGCCTTGTCGGCCCCGGGCAGTGGGCCATCCATGTGCCGCTCGGAAAACTCAAGACGGAACGCTTGGTTCCCGTGGATTCCGTGGTCTGTCAACTGGTCGAACGCATCCGTTCGCTGCGGCCACCCACCGCGCCCAAGTCCGGTCCTCTCCTATTGCCTCGGCCGCGCGGTCGCTACCTGATGATTCGCAAACTGCGTGCCGCCTTGCGAGACGTCACCGCCGCCCTTGGTATTCCCTCCCGCATCGTCCCGCACCAATTTCGACACACATATGGAACTGAGATGCTGCGCGCTGGTGTTAGCTTTGCCGCGGTGATCAAACTCCTTGGCCACAAGAGTCCCCACATGACCTTGGAGTACCTTGAGATCACCCAGCAGGATCTCCAGCGCGAATTCCACTTGGCTCTCTCCCATCCCAGACACCTGGTACCCTCTCGGACCACACCCCCCGGCCCAGCCCCTCGCGCAGATTTATCAGGCCTAATCGACTCTTTGATGACGGCTCAGCACGTGCTCGAGATCTATCGTCGCAACGTTATCGATCCTTCCGCACGCCGTCTTCTCGATCGCCTTGCCAATCGCATCGTCAAAATCCTCACTCAAACCAAAAAACTCAAACCCTCCTAAAAATGGGCAGAGTTTGGCCGGTTAAGTCTGAATCTGGGAAGCGTGCGCCGGTGAGCCGTTCGCCTCTCGGCTTCTGCATCCGTCGGGTTTGACGATTCCCAGATCGCCGTTTGGGGATCAGGGACCTCCGGCTACCAGTTGCGCGGCGCGGGTTTTCTGGAAAAAGGAGGAACGTAGTGAAAACGGACCAGATAGACGTTGTCGCCACGACCATGCTTCGCAACCTTAAGTAGATCAATCACGCCTAGGAAACCTGATTCGATTGCCAACTGATGAGTGGCTCTGGTGCAAACTCAAGCCAACGGAGAGATCGGCTAGGCTCCGCCTCGTTGAGTGATTGCGAATGGGCTCAAGCGGCGAGTGCCGCGTTCCACAGT
>JAAPAA010000340.1 GCA_012274165.1 Thiobacillaceae bacterium | reverse complement strand
GTCGTACACTGTGCGCGTGAGCCGGCCACCCTTCTCAGTGCGCCTCGATCCGCTTCGTTTGGGTCGCCTCGAGCAGGCCGCCGAGCGTGAAGGCATCCGCCCATCCGAATTCGCCCGCCGCGCCATCGATGAGCGCGTCGAACGCGTGCTGGGCGAGCCTTCCGCCCTCGATTACCTGGGCGATTATGTCGGCGCCGTTCCAGGCGCCATCGCCGAAATCCTGGATGAGTCCGCACCGCCGAATGATGAGTTCACCGCGGCGCTCCTCGACGACTTCGCCGATTCGCTCGCCGCCGGTTACAGCATGTGGGTGCTCGAAGCCGGGGGCGAGGTGATGGGCTATTACACCTTGATGGCGGCAGCGGGCGAGGCGCACCTGCTCAATCTCACCGTCGCCTCCGTCTGGCGGCGGCACGGCCTGGGGCGCGCTCTGCTCGGGCACTGTCTGGCGCGCGCCTGCGAGCATCAGTCCAACAGCCTGTTTCTGGAAGTGCGCACCTCCAATACCACCGCCATCAGCCTGTATCACAGCAGCGGTTTTATCGACCTGGCGGTGCGGCGCGCGTATTACCCCGCAGGCGACGGCCGAGAAGATGCACTTATCATGAAAAAGGATTTGACGTGTTGAGCCAGGATGAGGTGTTCGCCGAACTGGGCATCGGGCCCGTTTGGCGGCTGCGCGAAGCGCCGTCGGCCGCGCCGGGCTCTGCTATCCACGCCGATCTCGCTAATTGGGACACGCTTGCCGAAGCCGTCGCCCACTGCACCGCCTGCAAACTGCACGCCACCCGCACCCAGGGTGTGCTCGGCGTGGGCGACCGCAATGCCGACTGGCTCATCATCGGCGAGGCCCCGGGCGCCGACGAAGATGCACAGGGTGAACCGTTTGTCGGCCAGGCGGGCAAACTGCTCAACGCGATGCTGGCGGCGATCGATTTGCAGCGCGGCAACAATGTATACATCACCAACCTGCTGAAATCCCGCCCGCCCGGCAACCGCAATCCCGAGCCCGACGAAGTCGCCGCGTGCCAGCCCTATCTGCTGGCGCAGATCGAACTCGTCCAGCCCAAGCTCATCCTCGCGCTGGGTCGCTTTGCCGCGCAAAGCCTGCTCGACACCGACGAGACCGTCGGCCGCCTGCGCGGGCGGGTGCACCAGTTCCACAACGTGCCGCTGGTGGTGACGTATCACCCTGCGTATCTGCTGCGCAACCTGCCCGACAAGGCGCGCGCGTGGGAGGATCTGTGCCTTGCCCGCAGAACCTACGCATCATTGACTTCTGAATCCTGACCCTGATCCCTGACCCATGAAACTGCTGCATTCCGCTCTGCGCTTCCGCGTGAATTACTTTTCCGACCTTGGCCGCCATCAGGTGGTGGTGTGGATGCCTGCCGACACGCCGCCGGTCGACGCACAGGTTGATGTCGGCCCGAAGATCGAGTTCGACGTGCCGCTGGAAGCCTTTCGCAGCGACATTGCGCCGCTCCGGGTGGGGCGGTTTTATCCGTCGCAGCTGTTGCACTCGGATGACGCACCGGGCCCGATGTTCCGCGTGATGAAAATCGACGGCGAACACTTTTCCGCCAATTTCAGCCATCCGCTGCAAGACCGTATTTTCAGCATCGACAGCGGCAAGAGCGATGTCGGCACCGAACCCGTTGGCAATGTCGGTCAGCTGCTCGAATGGAGCGGGATGGAAACGCAGATGCTGACGCCAACCGATTTTGAAGGGCCGGACGCATTCAGCCGCGAGGACGACACGCCGGATGCCGAGTTCTACGCCCAGCCCAGAAAGCTCATTCATGTCGATGCCGTGTGCGCGCGCCGCATTCAGGCGCTGTACCGCACCGTGCTGCCGGAAAACGCGCGGGTGCTCGACCTGATGGCGGGCTGGCGCTCGCATCTGCCCGACACCGTGCAATCCGCCGTGGGGCTGGGGATGAACGCCGAGGAACTGGCCGATAATCCGCAGCTGGGCGAGCGCATCGTGCACGATCTCAATGCAGATCCTAAACTGCCATTTGCCGATGCCAGCTTCGATGCCGTGGTGTGCACGGTGTCGTTTGAATACCTGACGCAGCCGCACAAGATTGTGGCCGAGGCCAAACGGGTGCTGAAGCCGGGCGGAATGTTCGTTGTCACATTATCGAACCGGAACTTTCCGCCAAAGGTCATTAAACTGTGGACGCAACTGCACCCGATGGAGCGCATGGCCTGGGTCGGCATGTTGATCAAGAACGCCGGTTTCAAGAAAGTGGAAACGTATCTGGAGCGCGGCTTGAAGCGCCCCAGGGATGATCGGTATGCTGATCGTCTGAACGAGTCCGATCCCCTGTTCGCCACCTGGGGCGTGGCACCCTGACCGAGGTATACATCATGTTCAAATGGCTGTGGGTTTCTTTCATGGCGCTGGCTTTGTCCGGCTGTGGCTACAACACGTTCCAGACCAGCGACGAGCAGGTCAAGGCAAGCTGGGCCGAAGTGCTGAACCAGTATCAGCGTCGAGCCGACCTGGTGCCGAATCTGGTCAATGTGGTGAAAGGCTACGCCACGCACGAGAAGGACGTGTTCATCCAGGTGACCGAGGCACGCGCCCGGGTCGGTTCGATGCAGGCGACGCCCGAACTGGTCAACGACGAGGCGGCGTTCCAGAAATACATCGCCGCGCAGGGGGAGATGACCAGCGCGCTGTCGAGGCTGATGCTGGTGGCGGAAAACTATCCGCAGCTCAAGGCCGACGGCCTGTTCCGCGACCTGCAGGCGCAGCTCGAAGGCACCGAGAACCGCATCACCGTCGCACGCAATCGTTATATCGACTCGGTGAAAACCTACAACGTCGCGGTGCGCTCCTTCCCCTCCAACCTCACCGCGATGATGTTCGGCTACAAGACCAAGCCGAGCTTCACGGTGGAAAACGAGAAGGCGATCGCCGTGCCGCCCAAGGTTGATTTCAGTGCACCTGCACCTGCACCTGCACCTGCAGCTATCCCCGCACCCGCAGCGCCGACCAGCGGCGGCACGGCAAGTAAGCCAGCTCCCGGTTATTGATCGCTGATGACCCGGCTGCTGCTGAAACGTTTCGCGTTCGGATTCCTGTGCTTCTGGTTCGCGCTGTCCGCCTGGGCGCAGGTGGCGGTGCCGGACTTGTCGCGCCGGGTCACCGACCTGAGCGGCACCTTGAGCGCGCAGCAAACCAGCGAACTCGAAAGCAAAATCGCCGCATTCGAAGCGCAAAAGGGCAGCCAGATCGCGGTGCTGATCGTCCCCACGCTGGACGGCGAGGACATCGCGCAATTCGGCATCCGCG
>JAAPAA010000040.1 GCA_012274165.1 Thiobacillaceae bacterium | reverse complement strand
CCCAAGGACTTGCTGGAATCCGAGTTGTTTGGCCATGAGCGCGGCGCATTCACCGGCGCCGCGGCGCAACGGCGCGGCCGCTTCGAGCAGGCCGACGGCGGCACCCTGTTTCTGGACGAAATCGGCGACATGCCCGCCGAACTGCAAACCCGTTTGCTGCGGGTGTTATCGGATGGCCAGTTTTATCGCGTGGGCGGCCATTCGCCAATCAAGGTCAACGTGCGCGTCATTGCCGCCACCCACCAGGATCTGGAAGTGCGGGTGCGCGAAGGCCTGTTTCGAGAAGACCTGTTCCATCGCCTGAACGTGATCCGCCTGCGCCTGCCTGCGCTGCGCGAACGGCGCGAGGACATTCCGCTGCTGGTGCGGCACTTCATGCAAAAAAGCGCCCGCGAACTGGGCATGGATGCCAAAGGCGTGTCGGACGCAGCACTCAAAACCATGGTCAATCTGCCGTGGAGCGGCAACGTGCGGCAGTTGGAAAACGTCAGCCATTACCTCACCGTGATGGCGCCTGGCCAAGTGGTAGAAGTCAGCGACCTGCCGACCGACTTGATGCAGGGGGGCGTCGAACAAGCCACGGGCGACTGGCTGCATGGCTTGGCCGCTGAGGCCAGTGCGCGGCTGGCGCGCGGGGAGACAGCCATTCTCGATGATCTGACCCAGTCTTACGAAAAAACGCTGATCGAAGTGGCGCTGCGTCACACCGCAGGGCGCCGTATCGAAGCCGCCCATCTTTTGGGCTGGGGTCGCAATACCCTGACGCGAAAAATTCACGAACTGGGGATGGACCACGAAGCCGGGGCGGACGAGGGCAAATGATTGCCGTTTGAGTAGTTAAGGGGCAACAAAAAAGCCGACTTCAAGTCGGCTTTTTTGCGTTTGGGTGAGACTCAGGCGGCTTGCGCTTCTTCCAGCACTTTCTGGATTTCGCCCTTCTGATACATCTCAACCATGATGTCGCAGCCACCGACCAGTTCGCCCTTTACATACAGTTGCGGGAAAGTCGGCCAATTGGCGTAATACTTCAGGTTCTCGAAAATCTCGGGGTCGGCCAGCACGTTTACCGCCAGAAAGTCTTGCACGCCGCAGGCTTGCAGGACTTGTGCCGCTTTGGAAGAAAAGCCGCACTGCGGAAATTGGGGTGTGCCTTTCATGTACAGCACAACGGTGTTGTTGGTGACTTGGTCACGGATGCGATCGAGGGGGTTCATGACAGGCTCCTGATTAATACTTGAGTGGAATGCTCAGGAATTATACGCAGGGTAAAACGCGCGTCAAGCGGCTTTGGGCGCATCGTTATCCAGAGTGGGGTGGATAAAGGCTTTATGAAACAAATGCGGGATCAGCAGGTAGGCGGGCATGCGTAGCCAATGGGCGCGCACGAACGCCGCGAGGCGGGCGGCGGGGGTGAAGGCGTCCGCACAACTGGCGTGTACGGGCGCAAGTACGCGGGTGAAGATGTCGTCCATCAGCGCGAGCGTAATGCGATTGGGGGTGACGGTATGCAGTGCGGCGAATACGCTGTCGGGAATCGGCGTATCAAGAAAGTGGCGTACGTAGCGCAAGGCGTAGAACAGCGAGCGACCCAGTTGCAGTTCGTCGGCGCGCGCAGTCAGACGCGGCCAGAAATCGGGTTCCACCGCAGCATCGCGCAACAGCAGATCAAGATCGGTGAGGTCGCGCAGGCCATGCGGCAATTCGCCATCGTGAAATAAATGGGTAGCGGAATGCAGGATGCGGTCTTCTGCTGCCAGCACGTAGACGCCGGGCAAGCCGTCCACCGCAACGGCGCGGCTGCGTAGCTTGGCGGAATCCGGGTGGTAGCGCGCGGTGTCAGGCAGAATCGCGTGATGGACATCGATCACCGTCGCGCGTTTGACGTGTTGCATGGGGGGAATTTCATGCATCCAGCGCCGGTAGTAGCGTTGGTCGTATTCCGACAGACCGGTGGCGTTCCAGCCGGCCAGCATCAGCGCGGCTTCGACCGGTCCTAATTGATCGCGCGGGACCAGAATGTCGATGTCATTAAACAGGCGGCCCATCGCAGCGGGCAGCTGCGCCATCACATAGGCCCCTCCCTTCAACACGATAACGGGGATGGCCAGCTCAGTCAGCGCCTGGCGGATTTGCGCCACTTCCCAGCGTACGGCCAACTGCTGTTTGTCTGCCAGCGTGGCAGCCGCATCAAAATGCCAGCGCGCCACGGTCGGAATGCGGTCAAGCAACTGGTGTTGGTCGAGCACATGGCGAACGCGGGCCAGCAATCCGGCGCTGCGTGCCTGCCTGACCAGCATGTCCCAGTCGGCCATGGAAAAATGGCGCAGTGAATCAGGATCGCGCAATGTTGCAGACAGCAAGTCTTGCGACCTGGTGGCGCGCGTGACGCTAAATGGTGGCATGGGGGGCGGAGCTGTCTGCCAAACGGTCAAAGGCTGCAACGGCCTCTTCAAGCAGGCTGTACTGAAAGTCGTAACAGTCGACGCGCTCAATCAGTGCCGTGCCGACACGGAAGCCGTCTGTTCCCAGATGGCTGTAATTGAACGCATTTTCTGCCAGAAACATGAAGGTCTGGGCTTTGGAACGGGGCGTCAGCTGGGTGTCGGCGTTCGCCATCCACTTGGGGAAAATCACCCAGCCAGGCTGCGCCGGTTCGTGTTGGCGCCGCACACTTTCTTTCGGAGGGCGCATGTGCGCAACCGTACCTTTGGCGGTGTCGTGCGACGCCCGGTTGATGAAGGCATCAGGCGAAAAGTGGCGGATCACGTCGATCGATTGATTTTTCAGGCTGACCGGACGCGGCAGTGGTTGGATCAGACCGGTGTGACAGTCGATCAGGGTGAGTTCGTCTGATAGCAGGCGCCAACCAGATAGCACCAAGCCCGCAGTCAGGGTGCTCTTACCTGATCCGGGCGGGGCGGGCAGGATGGCGGCCAGACCATTTTTTTCGACCACGGCAGCGTGAATGATGAGGTACTGATGGGCGTGCATGGACACGCACCAGTTCAGTCCCCATTCCAGCATGGGAAAAGCCTGATCCAACGGAAGCGGTTTGAATGGCAGGCTGCCATCGAAGGAGAAATCCACCTGGGGACGAAACCAGCGTCGCAGTGCAGTGGGTGAATTCAGCTCGACATGAAAGTCTGCAAAAGCGAGATGTGATTCACGCGTCTCAAACTGGCCGTAAAGATCGACCAGACCCTTGGCAACCGAAGGGATGCTGGACTGGACGCGCAGCGAAAAAGGCCCTGTACGCAGCCACACGCCCTGCCCGGCGAGCCGCTGCCGCAACTCGGAAGGGGATAGCTGGAGCAGTTTCATGGCGCCTCAAGCAACCCAAGCTGGCGCAGACCGGCAAGCGATTCCTGGGTTAAAGACGTGAGATGCTCGCTGCTGGGCAGGTCGAGCCTGGACAGCAAGGCTGATTCGATTTCGTGAGCTGACATGCCAGGATTGCTTTGGATGAGCTCGAATATTGTCAAGGTGAACGGGGCAAGAAAATGCGTGTCACCCGAGGCCGTGTCAAACACGACGGCCTCGTTCTCAAACGATTTGATCTGGAAGCGTGCCAAGCGCGCTGAAAGGATGCGTCTCGAAGAGCGACGGGGTTGTTAGCGCGAATTCAGCTACCAAACGTGCTCTTGATATAGGTCACAATCTGCGCAGAATTCCAGTGAACATTGGCGGTGGGCTCAAAATAGCCTTTGCTCGCCCACTCGCTCCACATGTTCATGACGTCGAGTTCGGTCAAAACCGGTGTGTAGCCCTTGTTGGCATTCAGCAAGGCGGCAACGATATGCATGCCCAGGTTGTCCGGGTCGGTCAGCCCCCAAGGATTGTTGCCATCATTCATCAACATGACTTGCATCATCGACAACGAGGTTTTGGGGGTAGTGGGGTTACCGTCAAGATCGGCCAGAAAACTGTTGCCACTACCGTTGGTAACCAAAGCAAACGTCGGATGAAACAAGGTGCCATTCCGCCAGTTCTCAGCCAGATTGCAAACACTTCCTCCCCCTGTGCAGGTTCCCGGCGTATAAGAAAGTGGCCATTTATCTGGCTGCTGTTTCCAAAATCCGGGCGACAGACCGCTGCACGTCGTAGGCGTGCCATGTTGGCTCAAATTGCCTGAGACAGCGGCTGATGCCGTCATGCATTGCTGGGCCAGCACGGGCCGGCTGGCGAGGGTCAGGATGGCCGAAACACCCAGCGCGGCACCGGTCAGTTTGCGGCGGGATTGATCAACGGCATCCTGCTGCGAAACGTCAGGCAGGGAATTCGGGGTGTCGGGTGTGTGATCAGACATGGCAGACCTCGGAAGTCGTTTAATTTTGTCTCAAAAACTAGCAAGAATCGATCCAGCATACCCCAAACCAGGCGGGGATGCCCACAGTGCGCTGCGTACACAGATCGAGATCGGCGTCACTCGGCATGCCAGTGTAAATTATTCCGACACGATGCCGCCACTGACGCGTTGCACGCCAGCCAGGTCGTTCCAGCTTTGCGGGGATTGAATACCGTTTTGGCGCAACAGGGCCAGGACGGCATCGGCTTGATCGTAGCCGTGCTCCAGCAGCAAGGTTCCGCCGGGTGCGAGGTGGGCGCAGGCCGCAGTGACCAGGTGGCGCAGATCGTCGAGACCGTCGGCACCAGCGGCCAGAGCGCTGAGCGGTTCAAAACGTACGTCACCCTGAGCCAGATGGGGATCAGCCGTGGCAATGTAGGGCGGATTGCTGACAATCAGGTCGAAGCGGCGACCGGCAAGTGCACTGAACCAGTCGCTCGCCAAAAACTCGACACGTGCGTTGAGGGTTTCGGCATTGCTTCGTGCGATGGCGAGCGCAGCTGCGGAACGATCCACCGCAGTGACGCGGGCGAGCGGGCGTTCCAATGCCAGGGTGATGGCAATGCAGCCACTACCGGTGCCGAGGTCGAGAACGTTGATCGCATGCTCGGACGGGGTGCGCGCCAGCGCCAGTTCAACCAGCAATTCGGTGTCGGGACGAGGAATCAGGACGTCGGCCGAAACCAGGAAAGGACGGCCATAAAACTCGCGGCTGCCGGTGAGATAGGCGATGGGCAAGCCGCTCAGCCGGCGCGCCAGCAGCGACTGGAACGCAAGCGCCTGCTGCGCGGGCAGCGGATCGGTGTCATGCGCAATCAACCAGGCGGCATCGACTCCCAATACATGCGCGGCCAGCACGCGGGCATCAAGGCGCGCGTCGCGGCGTTGAAGGTTGAGCGCGGCGGCGATGCGTGCGGTGGCGTCGTCGATCAGGCCGGCAACGGAGACCGCCTCACCGCTCACTGTTTACCCCTCACCTGACAGCGTCGCCAGCAGTTCAGCCTGATGCTCGGCCGCCAGGGCGTCGAATAACTCGGTGAGGTCGCCGTCCATCATGGCGTCGATTTTGTACAGCGTGAGATTGATGCGGTGGTCGGTAATGCGCCCTTGCGGGAAGTTGTAGGTGCGGATGCGGTCGGAGCGGTCGCCGGTGCCAATCAGGCTCTTGCGGGTGCTGGCTTCCAGTGCGTGTTGTGCCTGCAGTTCACGGTCTTTCAGACGCGCGGCCAGCACGCTCATTGCCTGCGCGCGGTTGCGGTGCTGCGAGCGGTCGTCCTGGCATTCGACCACCAGACCGCTTGGCAGATGGGTGATGCGCACGGCGGAATCGGTCTTGTTGATGTGCTGGCCGCCCGCGCCGGAGGCGCGATAGGTGTCGATGCGCAAATCTGCCGGGTTGATGCTGATTTCTGCCACCTCGTCTGCCTCGGGCATCACTGCGACGGTGCAGGCAGAGGTGTGGATGCGCCCCTGGGATTCGGTTTCAGGCACGCGCTGCACACGGTGGCCGCCCGATTCGAACTTGAGCCGCGAATACGCGCCAAAGCCGACGATACGCAGGATGATTTCCTTGTAGCCGCCGACCTCGCCGGGATTTTCCGAGACGACCTCGACTTTCCAGCCTTGCCGTTCTGCGTAGCGGGTATAGAGGCGCGCAAGATTGCCGGCGAACAGCGCCGATTCGTCGCCGCCGGTGCCGGCGCGGATTTCCAGAAAGATGTTGCGCTCGTCGTTGGGGTCTTTCGGTAACAGCGCCGTTTGCAGATCAGCTTCCAGTTGCGCGATGCGGGCGGCGCTGTCGGCAAGTTCGGCTTCGGCGAGTTCGCGCATTTCCGGATCGGCCAGCATCTCGGTCGCGGCCTTCTGGTCGGCCTCGACTTGCCGATACTGGCGATACAGTGCCACCACGGGGTCGAGGTCGGCACGTTCGCGGGTGAATTTGCGGTAGGTTTCCATGTCGCCGGCAATTTCCGGTTGCGACAGCAGCGCGTCGAGTTCCGCCAGCCGCTCGTCGGCACGAGCGAGCTTGTCGGCCAGAGATGCTTTCATTCCTGATGCAGCCCGTAAAGCTGCTTGATCAGGCGGGCGAACTGGTCGCGCTCGGCGCTGCTGGCGTGGTTCAACGCATGGGTCGGCGCGTGCAGCAATTTGTTGGCAAGCGCGTGGCTCATCGCTTCGAGCACGGCGTGCGGATCGTCGCCTCGTGCCAGGGCTTTTTCGGCTTTCTCGATTTCGTGGCGGCGATGGCGGTCGGCGTTGTCACGCAGCGCGCGGATCACCGGCACCAGTTCGCGGCCTTCCATCCAGTGGACGAAGCTTTCGACGCAGGTTTCGATGATCGCTTCGGCCTGTGCCACCTGCGCCACCCGGATATCCATGCCTTCGCGCACCACTTCGCCGAGGTCGTCCACGCTGTAGAGGAAGACGTCGTCCATGGTGGCGACTTCGGCTTCGACATCGCGCGGCACCGCCAGGTCGACGATGAAAATCGGGCGGTGGCGGCGTTGCTTGATCGCGCGTTCGAGCATGCCCTTGCCGAGTATCGGCAGCGGGCTGGCGGTGGAGGTGATGATGATGTCGTAGGCGGCGACTTCGTCCGGCAGTGCGGTCAGCGGAATCACCCCGGCGTTGAAGCGCTCGGCCAGCGGTCGCGCGCGCTCGGTGGTGCGGTTGGCTACGGTCATGCGGCGCGGGTGCTGCGCGGCGAAGTGGGTCATGCACAGTTCGATCATTTCGCCGGCGCCAATGAACAGGCAGGCCTGTTCTTTGACGCTGGGGAAAATGCGCTCGGCCAGCCGCACCGCAGCGGCAGCCATCGACACCGAATTGGTGCCGATTTCGGTGCTGGTGCGCACTTCCTTGGCGGCCGAGAAGGTGCGCTGAAACAGTTTGTGCAGCAGCAGGCCAAGGGTGCCGGCTTCCTCGGCAGTCTGAACCGCCTGCTTCATCTGCCCGAGGATCTGGGTTTCGCCCAGCACCATCGAATCGAGCCCGGCGGCGACGCGGAATGCATGTTGCGCGGCTTTTTCGCGCGGCAGCGCATACAGATAAGGCGCCAGTTCGCGGCGCTCGATATGGTGGAAATCGGCCAGCCATTGCATCACCTCTTCGGGCGAAGCCGTGTTGACGTAGAGCTCGGTGCGGTTGCAGGTCGACAGAATCGCCGCCTCGGACGCGCGCCGGCTTTGTATCAGCTCGCGCAGCGCCAGCGCCAGCTTTTCGGGGCCGAACGCCACCTGCTCGCGGATGGCGAGCGGCGCGGTGTGATGATTGACCCCAAGGGCGAGAAGCTGCATGACGGCAGGCGGCCGAAAAACAAAGGCCGCTATTTTACCTGCTCCCGCTAGGCAGGGCGTGTTTGATTGGCCAGATCAAAGCGCAAACGGTCGTAATAACGCCCGCGGTACAGCAATCTGCGGTGGCCGGGGGAGTCGGAAAATCCGTTGCGGGTGTGCAGCACGTTGTTGCAGATGAGACCCATGCCGGGCGTCATCCGTGCGGTCAGCCTGTATTCGGAATCGGCGAGAATGCCGGCCAGCGTTGTGACGGCGGCCTGCGTGGCCGGGTCGGCTTTCCATACGATCGAGCGGGTGCGTGCGGTGTAACGCATGTAGAGAAACCCCTGCGCGGGATCGATGGCAAACACCGGGCCGGATTGCTCGGCGCGGGCGACGTTGTCTTCATCCATGCGCGCGGGAATGGTCATCGCGTCAGGCTGCATCAGCGCGGCGATGTAATCCGGGTTGGTGTCGCGCAACTGGATGTAGGCGATTTCGTGGTCGAGCAGCGCGTTCTCGCCGCCTTCCTCCGCGTCCTGCGCGCAGTGCAGCGTCATGCCGAGAATGCGGCGGTCGAGCGCGTTGTAATAGCCGTCGGTGTGCCAGTTGATCGGCTTGTGGGTGTAGGGAATGTATTCGCCGCGCGCGCTGGTTTCATCGTCGTTCGGCGTGATGCTGGACAGACCATCTTCGTCGGCGAGGTAATTGCCTTCGAGCCGGTTCAAACCCAGTTGCTGCGCGAGCAGCGTGGGCAGCGACTTGTCGGCGGCGGGCAGGTGCGGTGCGGAATAGAACGCCATGTTGGCGCGCGCGCAGGCGGCGGCAAGCGCGCGGGTTTCGTTTGCCGTCAGTGCGCGTGGATCGGCCAAGGGCACGATCAGCTCGTCAACATTTTTCGGATAGGCCGCGAGCTTGGCGTCGCGCCAGGCGCGGTAAGCCGCGTCGTCGGCCAGATCAAACGGTGATGCCATGCAGCGCCTTGGTTACCCGGATTATTCGGGCGGCAGCATGTCGGGCGAGCCGAAGCCGCGCTTGACGGGGGCGTCGGACAGCAGGCCCTTGAAGCTCTTGCGCACCGTGCCCATCATTTCAGGCATTTCGATGTCCATGATCTGATCCATGACCCAGGTTTTATCGTTGTCGCCCATTTCATCGCGGATCTGCAGGCCGAGGAAGCGCAGCGCCGGAAAGCTGGCGCGTTCATCATCAGGAAATTCGAATTCGCTGTAATCGACAAAGCGGCGGTTGAGGAAGTCGATGAATTCCTGCTTGTAATTGCGCGGATCGTCCTTGCCAACCACTTCGCGCACGTTTTGCTCCAGTACTTCACCGAGCCGGTTGCTGACGGCCTGCAGGACGGCCATGCGCCGTTCTGGCGAAAGCGATGCATACGCCATGCGGTCGCAGTAATGCACCAGAAAAGCGAGGAATTCGGCAATCAGCTTGAATCCGCGATCCGGGGTGATGATGTCGTAGTTCTCGCGCCCGAGGTTGTCGATGGCCTTGTCGGCCACACGCCATGTGGTGGTAGCGACCGCCGAGGCGATCTCTTCTGCGGTGCGTTCGCCGTCTTTCTTGAACCAGATGGTTTTGACGCGGATGGGCATGGCCATAAATTATTCTCCTGTGGCAACGGGGCGGGCGGGATCGGTGATCCACTCGCTCCATGAGCCGGGGTAAAGCCGTGAACCGGGAAGTCCGGCGATTTCCATCGCCAGAATGTTGTGACAGGCAGTGACGCCGGAACCGCACATGTGCAGCACTTGCCAGGCCGGCTTGCCCTTGAGCAGCGCCTGATAGTTTTCGCGCAGGGCCTCGGGCGGCATGAAGGTGCCATCCACGTCGAGATTTTCATCGAATGGGTAATTGATCGCGCCGGGCACATGGCCGGCCACCGGGTCGAGCGGCTCGAATTCGCCAGAAAAACGGCGATCCGGGCGCGCATCGATGATGAGTTGTTCGCCTGAACGCGACGCATGCAGGATGTCGTCCGCCGTCACGATCTGGGTGGGCTCCGGCAGGCAGGCGCAATTGGCTCGGTGCGGCGTCGGCTGGCCGGCGTTGACCGGGCGCTTCTCGCGCAGCCATTTCGGATAGCCGCCATCCAGCAGCGCCACGCCGGGGTGGCCGAGCCAGCGCATCATCCACCACAGGCGGACGGCCATGGCGCCATAGCTGTCGTCGTACACCACGACTTGCTTGTTGACCCCGACGCCCCATTGACACAGTTTTTCAGCCAGCGCGCGCGGATCGGGCAGGGGGTGGCGCCCCGTGTTTTTGCTGACCGGGGCGGCAAGGTCGTCGTCCAGGTGGACATAACGCGCACCCGGGATGTGGGCTGTCTCGTAAGCTTGGCGGCCCGCACCGGGATCGGTGAGGGTGAAGCGGCAATCGAGGATGACCCAGTTCGGGTCGTCCAGATGGGCCGCCAGGTCTTCAGTGGTAACGAGGGTGTTGCTGAACATGGGTGGAACCTGAAAGTCGGGAGTGGAGAGCCGTGCGCTAAGGCACCCGGCTCTCGGGTCCAGGCTCTGGTATCAGTAGCCGCCCTTGCCGAATGGCTTGGGCAGGCCGGCGACGCGGCAGCCCTGGCGAGCTGGCATGTTGGGGAACAGCTCGTACAGCTTTTTCTTCCAGTCCACGCCTTCGTGCAACTCATCCAATTCGGCGACCATGTTGCGGAAGTTCGGGGTTTGGCCGTCTTCTTTGTATTTGTCACGCAAATAGGCGACAACCTGCAAATGCTCGTCAGTCAGTTTGATGCCTTCAGCTGCGGCGATGACGGGGACAATTTCATCGCTGAAATTGGCTTCCAGCAGGAAGTTTTCTTCGCCCGTTTCGAGCTCTTCGCCGTTCAACATGTAACCCATGATTACTTCTCCTTTTCGGTTGGTTGCAAAAAATGATTCTAAATATTGGCCTGAACAACCGGCGCAATGGATTTGTGCGGAATGAAAATCCCGCAGCCTAACAAACGGTTGCGACCCATGCCTTCATCCTGCAATTGCAGGGACTTGTGTGGGGGAACGTCGTGCAGCATCAGGCTGTAGCCAAATAATGGCCCGGACGCACTTTTCAAGGTCTGTTGCTTGCCGCAAATAAACCCGCAGCGGATCTGGAAATGACCATCCAGTTCACGCATGACATCCTGCACGAATTGTTCTTCACTGGCGCTGCCTGTGTCAACAAAATGGGCGTAGATGTTGCCAAACGGGCTGAACGCGCGGGTTTTGAAGTTGCCGATCTGCAAAGCGTGGCCCGCCAGATCAAGCGTCTTGCCAACCAGTTGCAGCAGGTCGTCGACTCGCGACTTTGGTGCGCGCACGAAAAGTTTGGTGCGCCGGTTGATGTTGAGTGAAGTGTCACCCTTATTGGTTTCCGCGCCTTTAAGGTGCTGAATGCCAATACGGGGGTCTTCGCCCAGCCACGGCAGTTGCTCGAGCAGCGCGTCGGACAGCAGCAACGCATTATCAGCCGGGATAGTCGCGCCGACCAGATCGAATTGCAGGTCGATCATTTGCGGCACGTACTCTTCTGGCTTGTCTTCAGGCCAGCTTGCCCAGTTCATGGATTGTCCTCGGCATGGGCCTTTGCCCATGCCTGCATCACGTCGGCCCACTTTTGCGCACTGGCCGGATCAACCTCGAAAATGGTGAAACGCTTGTTTTCCCGGATACGAATACGCAGAAAGGGAACGCCGCCGGATTCATGGACGAAATTCTGAAACTCGATTTACTGCCCCCCGCATGGGAGTCGAAACTTGTCTATTGAGGTGGTCTCGGGCATGGAAACTCAGTCGGGTTGATTCGATTTAATGGGTGGATGAAAACTGTACGGACAAGGTGATGTAATTGAAATTATCTCAGTCTTACATAAGGCTGTTACGCCGTTTTTCAACCCTGTGTTTGACAGGGGCTTGCGTCTGCAACAATATTTTAATACTCTTATGGGTTCTTGTGGCGGGCATGAGACGGGGATGCAATGTCTCACGCTTTGCCTCGATAAGGCATTACCGCGTTGGGCAAACCGGACTACGCCGTGTGGGTGGTTGTCAACCTACCCGTATGGAGTACTTCATTTACCCAAGAGAATGATGGTGATGCGGCTGCCGAGCCAATACGATGCTGGGATACCGTTGGGCAGTTGCCTGGGAGGGCATTTCGAAATTTACTTAGGAGAGAAGACCATGGCAAAGCAAATGATTGATACGCCCAATCTGGACCAACTCGAAAGCGGCCCGTGGCCCAGTTTCGTGACTGGCCTGAAGCGTTTGGCTAAAGATAACGACATGATGGTTGACCTGATGGGTCAGCTGGAAACGTCTTACCAGACCAAGTTTGGTTACTGGAAGGGTGGCACGGTTGGCGTGTTCGGCTACGGCGGCGGTGTGATTCCCCGTTTTACCGAGCTGAAGGATGCGGACCACAAGCCGCTGTTCCCTGAGGCTGCTGAATTCCACACCCTGCGCGTGCAGCCGCCCGCAGGCATGCATTACAGCTCTGATCTGCTGCGCAAAATGTGCGACGTGTGGTCGGAAAAAGGTGGTTCGGGTTTGATCGCGTTCCATGGCCAGTCTGGCGACATCATGTTCCAGGGCATCAAAACTGCTGACGTTCAGGGCGCCTTCGATGCGTTCAACGAAATGGGTTTTGACTTGGGTGGTGCGGGCCCCGCGCTGCGTACCTCGATGTCGTGCGTCGGTGCTTCGCGTTGCGAAATGTCCTGCTACGACGAAGCCAAAGCGCTGCGCACTGTGATCAACAACAACCTGGACGATATGCACCGTCCTTCGTTGCCGTACAAATTCAAGTTCAAGTTCTCGGGTTGCCCGAACGACTGTATGAACGCCATTCAGCGTTCCGACATGGCGACTATCGGAACCTGGCGCGACAACATTCGCGTCAATGAAGCTCAGGTTCAGGATTACTACAAAAAGCACGGCATG
>JAAPAA010000339.1 GCA_012274165.1 Thiobacillaceae bacterium | reverse complement strand
GATGATAACCACAGAGGAATCCAGGCATGGCCCTGAGATAGCTTATTTGATGGACGGGGTGAATGGTCTGATCGTGCGTGGTGAGTCGTCCAAATATGCAGATGCTGTAATCGCGCTATTCAACGATCGCTCCAGGCTGGAGTCGATTAAACAGGCGGCTTTGCTCGATGCACAGCGTTATACGCTGGACAATATGGTGAACCGGTTTGTGGATGGCATCGAACAGTGTGTGTCGATGAAAAAAAAATGACAGTAAGAATGACTGCGAACATGATGTGCGGATTGGGTGCCGGACGTACTTATTATTTCTTCACGCCTACAGGACGCTGATATGGAAATGTTTTTTCGCAACGCGTTTGCGCTGTTGTCAGCGGCGATGGGTGGATAACGATGTCTGCATCGGTTCATATCCCGGTATTGCTGTATCACCATGTCAATGACAAACCGGGCGCGACGACAACGCGCCCGGAGGTGTTCCGGGCGCATCTGCAGTGGTTGGCTGACCGTGGTTGGCGCAGTTTGACACTGGCTGAATTTGAAGCGTCGGTCGCTGGGCGGCAGGATGTAGGGGCGCGCCGTTTTTTGCTGACTTACGATGATGGTTCGCCGGACTTGCCCAATTGTGCTGCAGAAATGGAAGCATTTGGGTTTACTGGCGTGGCGTTTCTCATCACGGGACGACTGCAACAAGATGACCCTGGCTGTATTAGTTCGGCGGCGGCAGTTCGTTTAGCGCGGCGCGGAATACTGGAACTCCAGTCGCATACGCATCAGCATGAGCCCATTGAGAATTCGCCCATGGGGTTGGAAAAATTGGCTGCTGATCTGTCTGCGTCGCGCGCATGGTTCCAAAAGACGCTGGAGATGCCGCAAGACGCGATTCGCCACCTTGCATGGCCGTGGGGGCGATGTACGCCTGCCATGGAATCAATGGCGCAGGATATGGGATTTGATTGGCAGTATCTGGTGCAACGCGGTTCGGTGACCCACGAGTCGACTCAACTGCGCTTACCCCGTTTATGCGCAGACGGTATGTCTGTCGCGCAGTTTTCGACCTGGATGACATTGATGGGATCCAGGACAGGCGGGCAACTGACCAATTATCTGTTTGGGCCGATACGGCGCGCACGTCATGGCATCGCCTACTGGTAGATTGATTGTGGGAGGATGCCTTGCGCGAGCCTGTATGTTTCAGCGCTGAACGGACGTGCGCTGGGCATGTTAATAGACGCTTTGTCGCGGGCGTGCTGGCCGCATCATGAAAATAATGGGTAAGAACCCGCATTCAGCCGGGTGAGTGGCTGTTGCCGGCATCGCCGCACGATAGTGCGTCGATGCCGGCAATAGGAGCCGTGGGGCGGCCCCGCAGTTCGGCTATGTTATTGGCCGAGTCCGCATCCCTTCGCGTTGGTGGAAACGCCCGCTGCAGTGGCTGGACAGTTATCCTGGCTATCAGCCACGCCGTCCTGATCTGCGTCGGGCTGGATGGCATTCTGCGAGAATACGATTTGCGCAGCGAGCGGGGCGAGCGGAATCGGCCAGACAGCCTGGTCGCCCTGGGGGAACAGGTAATAGTTGGCGCATTGAGCAGGCGCCGTTGCTTCAGTAGGACAGGACACGTTGACGGTGGTGCGCTCCGGATTGCTGAGTAACGCATGCCCAACGCTGCCGCTGTTGAGCGTAAGCGGCACGATTTCGAAATTCGCCACCCGCAGGGTCTGGCCTGGCATGACGTCCATAAAATCGACGCGAGTCCCGAACGAGGTGGAGGAGCGCTGCGCGGTGGCGGTAGACTGGAAGACGAATGCGTAGCGCTTCAGGGTCGTCGAGCCACTAAAGATTAATTGGCCGATATCCATCACGCCGTTGTATGTGGTGGGACCGGCCTGGATCGCTTTTACTCTGAAGTTCTGTCCGCTCGAGCCGACCTGCGCATCGAAGCTCACCTTGTACCATTGCCCCCGACTCACGTCGAAACGGGGGCTGGATACCAGACTTGTCGAGCCACCGGCAGTAAGGAGCAGGCAGCGGCTGGCGAGCGGGGCGCAGCTATTGACTGCTATCGTCGCAGCCGGCAGGGTCGCGTTGTAGGACGACCAGCCCGTCGTGCCGTTGCTCAGGTCGCCATTGACGACCTGAGTGGAACCCAGCAAACCGGGCGCAAAACCGGCGAGCGGGGCGCCGGCGCGTCCCTGAAGATCGAGATTGCGCGGGGCGCCAAAGGCATCCGTTGCCGCCTGCCAGTCGGCCAACTGAAAGTCCCGGCTGCTGGTTGGGCTGCTCTCGGCCGCCATGACCGTCGAAAGCAGGTTTGAATACACATTGCCTTGGTAGACGGCGAAATCAACGGTGTTTTCCACCTTGGCCGATTGCTTCAGCGCCGGAAGCATATTGGTGGAAAAAAGGGCGTTGTTGGAGATGGCGTTGCCATAGACGTTGCCTGTGGTGCGCTTGTCGTTGGCGGATTCCTGCAGCCACACGAGATTACTCCGGCCGCCATAGAGGAGATTGCGCTCCAGCCGGTTGTCATAGCCATTAAGACTCTGGATGGTGAAATCGCCGCCGGCAAACGTGTTGTCGGTGGCGACCACGTTGTTGCTTCCCAGATCGAGGTAAAGGCCGTTAGCGAGCGAGGTGGCGTGCGTGCTGGGCATGCCGAGGCGATTGCCGACGCCGCCTGTCACCAGATTGCCGGTCACCAGGGCTCCATTAACGCCAGGGAAGTAAATGCCGGCGCAGTCGTTGAGCAGGTAGCAGTGGCCCGTCACGGCATTGTTGGTCACTTCGCTCCCTGAGCCGGCGGCTATGCCGAGGAACGACAGATTACGCAGCCTGTTACCGCTAATACGCGCGGAGGGGCCCGTACGAATGGCGCCGAATGTGGGCAATGGCAGATTGGCGGGCTTGCCCGCGCTATCCAGTGCAACGCCGATGTATGCGAGGTCATTGTCCAGAATGACCGATCCGGTAGAAGCAGGGCTGTATAGCGCGTCGGCACCGGTATAACTGATATTGCTGTCGGACAATTCAAAGCTGGTCATGCCTTCCGCATCGATGCCATATCGTGCGGTGTTGGCTATCTCGATCTGGCGCAGGGCTGCATTTTGCGAACGTTGAGCATAGACGCCATCGCGTACGTTGCGTATCGCAATGCCCTCGACCACGATATTTTGCTTTCTGTTGATGTCCATGCCGAGACTGAGCGAGGAGAAAGCGAAGGTGTCTCCGGGAGCCCCACCTGACGCCGGCCAGGCATAAAGCGTTTGTGTGGCCGCGTCGTAGTACCATTCTCCCGGGCTGTCCAGCATCCATCGCGCGCCCGTGAGGTAATACCCCCAGCCTGCTTCCTGCAATGGATTGGTTGTTGTGGGGTTGAGATAAATCTGATTTTGATTAATCGAGGTGACGGTGTGCTCGGAAAGTACCCAAGCCTCGCTGCGGACTACAACACGAAGGCCAGGCTGGAGCGTGACGCCGGCCGGCAGAACTAGATCACTACCTCTGACCAGGTATGCGGCGCCCTTGCTGCCATCGGGATTAGTGACGACGGGGGAGGCGCTGGCGGTGGCCAGATACAGGGAGTCTGGTACGGCGGGGTTATAGCCACGGTTGGGATGGTGCGCAACCGACTGCGGGGAATCCCCGTCGGTGACCAGTGTCAGTGCGTTAGGCGCCGATTCGTCACGCGAGATACTAACGTTCTTGACATGAACCAGCATGGCAGTCTGATTCAACTGGATATCGAGCCGGGCCTTGTCCACGGTGGTTGTGGCTGTAAATGGCAGCGATACGGTTTGCCAGGCGCCCGTGCCAGTGAGGGATGCGGTAAGGCCCAGTGCGTCCCAAGGTGAGACCGATCGGCGTACAAAGGCGCCATAGCGGCCGCCGAGCGGGGCCCGTATGGAAAAGGTCACGCGGTAGCGCACCGACTGTTCGAGCGGGAACGGACTGCTGATCAGGAGGCTCGAGCCGACGCTGCCGCCCGTGAAGGCAAGACAGGCCGTTGCAGAGTCGGGGCAGGGTGAGGCAATCGCCGTCTGGGCGTCGTTGTTTGATGACCATTTCTGCCAACCGCTGACGGTACTGTTGAGCGTGCCATTGGCGATGAGGGTGCCGGGCAGTTTCGTCTTGTAGACATTTCCGGAGTCCAGGGTCCATGCCGCGGCCGGGATGCGCTTGGCGCCGTCGATCGCGGGTTTGTCGGCACACGGCTCCGGGTACGCGCCGATCCGGATCGGCGCTGCGGCAGTACCTGATGAATTGAGTGTGAGTGTTTGGGACCATTTGCCACCGCAGTGCAGCAGCACGTTGTCGCCCGGGGCCAACTTGTTGGCGATGGCAAGGTTGGCAAAAGTTTGCCAGGGGCCGTTGCCAGTCCCGGGACTTTGCAAGTCGCCGGGCCAGGCGTCATTGCCATTGACGTTGTCAATATAATACGTGGTCGGGAAAGCCGGCGTGGATATCGTGAGGGCGAATGCACCAACAATAAGAAAAAGCGAAGAACGAAACATATGAATGACTCCAGGGCGACTGATATAACCTGATATAACGCTTTGAATGCCCGGATTTCATGCGGTATGTTTTTGTCATGGGCCGCGGCATTCCCACCCTGAGCTTATTAGCGGTGCTGCCGCGTTTTTATTTAGGGTGAGTCGAAAATATTTCATCACAGTCGACGATATTTCGTCAGGGTGGATCGCGGGAGGGAGTGTATATGCCCATTGTGTACGTCAACCGAAAACGGTCAGGAGGATGGGAGCGATGAAGGTTCGAACTGAGCGCTATACCGGATCGGTACTAGGTGCGTATATAGACGTGCTGTCATGGGATGCTGCGATGACCCGCCTTCTCGGCTGGGCGCACGCGCACGAAAGCCGCTATGTGACGATCTGCAATGTGCATGTGGTGGTGAGCGCGTCACGCGATGCGGCGTATCGCGAAATCATTAATGGTTCGAACATGGCGACGCCGGACGGCGCGCCGGTGGCATGGATGCTGCGGCGGCAGGGATTTGCCAATCAGCCGCGCATCAGCGGGCCGGACGTGATGTGGGCGCTGTGCGAGCGTGCGGCGGATGAAAGTTTGCCCATTTATTGTTATGGCAGCACCGATACAACGCTAGCTCTGCTGGAAACGCGCTTGCGGGCAGCATTTCCTGCCTTGCAGATGACGATGGTGTCGCCGCCGTTCCGTGCGCTGTCGGCGGAGGAGGACACTGCGGCGGTAGAGCGGATCAACGCCAGCGGAGCAGGCATTGTGTTCGTCGGCTTGGGCTGCCCCAAGCAGGAACGCTGGATGGCCGAGCATCGCGGCAGGGTCAATGCGGTGATGATCGGCGTAGGCGCGGCCTTCGATTTTCATGCCGGTACGGTGCAGCGTGCGCCGGCCTGGATGCGCGACAACGGTCTGGAGTGGTTGCATCGTTTGGCATCGGAACCGGGACGCTTGTGGAAGCGGTATCTGGTGACGAACACGCTGTTTATTTTGGGCGCGGCGCGGCAGTTGTTGGGCGGGAAATAAGCGACAAGATTCAAGGTTCAAGTTGCAAGAAGTGGGTAGGGGATTCTTGCTTAGATTTCTATAAAAAATGATGGAGCGATCATGACTGTTGTTGCTGTTGTTGGCCTGGGCTACGTGGGCTTGCCCTTGGCGGTTGAGTTTGGCAAGAAATTCGAAACGATTGGTTTTGATTTGTCCGATTCCAAAATTGCCAGTTACAAGAACCATTGCGATCCCACGGGAGAAGTCAGTTCGGACAACCTGAAGGCGGCGACATTGCTGAGTGTGAGTACCGACCCCAGCACGCTTGCCAAAGCGGACTTCATCATCATTGCCGTGCCCACCCCGGTCGATGAGGCGCACATTCCGGATTTTTCACCCCTGGTTGGTTCATCCACCACGGTGGGCAAGTACATGAAAAAGGGTGCCATCGTGGTTTATGAATCCACGGTGTACCCCGGCGCGACTGAAGAGGTTTGTATCCCGTTGCTGGAAATGCACTCAGGTATGAAGTGGAAGCAGGACTTTCATGTTGGCTACTCGCCCGAGCGCGTCAACCCCGGCGACAAGGAACGCACCATCACCAAGATCGTGAAAGTGGTGTCGGGCGACGATGCCGCCACCCTGG
>JAAPAA010000338.1 GCA_012274165.1 Thiobacillaceae bacterium | reverse complement strand
CGACCTGATGTATGAGGGCGGCATCGCCAATATGAACTACTCCATCTCCAATAATGCCGAATATGGTGAGTATGTCACCGGACCGCGGGTGATCAACGAGCAGAGCCGTGCAGCCATGAAAGAGTGTCTGGCCAATATCCAGAATGGCAATTATGCCAAGCAGTTCATTCTCGAAGGCCGCACCAACTACCCCGAGATGACTGCCCGCCGTCGTTTGAATGCCGAGCATCAGATCGAAATCGTTGGCGCGAAGCTGCGCGCGATGATGCCCTGGACCAGCAAGAACAAGCTGGTCGATCAATCGAAGAACTAATCTGTGCAATGGCTTGGGGGTGAGGTGTCGGGCTGATCAGGGCCTGCGCCTCACCCCTTTCTTCTTTTGCCTGACTGACCGAATTTATGACACATCCTATTATTGCCCGCGAGGGTTGGCTGGTTTTGCTGGCGGCGTTTTCTGCCGCAATACTTGCAACTGTTTTCCTTGGTGCGTGGTCGATTCCATTCTGGATCTGGGCCGTTTTTGCGTTGCAGTTTTTTCGCGATCCGGCACGCGTGCCGCCCAGCGATGCAGACGCAGTCATTTCACCCGCCGACGGCCGCATTGTTGCAGTGGAGAAGGTGCGTGACTCGTATCTCGATCGTGACGCGCTGAAAATCAGCGTGTTCATGAACGTGTTCAACGTGCACTCGAACAAGAGCCCGGTGGATGGCGAGATCAAAGGGCTTTGGTACACGCCGGGCAGTTTTGTGAATGCCGACCTCGACAAGGCGTCCACCGAAAACGAGCGTAATGCGTTGTGGATTCAGACTGCGCGCGGCGATGTCACGTCGGTGCAGATTGCCGGGCTGATTGCGCGGCGCATCCTGTGCTACGTGCGCGTCGGCGACAAACTTGCGCGCGGCCAGCGTTACGGTTTTATCCGCTTCGGTTCACGGGTGGATATCTACCTGCCGACCTCGGCGCGCGCCGAAGTCTCGATTGGCCAGAAAGTGACTGGCGGGCGTACCATATTGGCACGCTGGTAATCGCTACCCAACATGCCTGAATTCCAACACCGTAAATCCGAATTGTCGCGCCCACGCATGCGTGATCGCGGCATTTATCTGCTGCCCAACCTGTTCACCACGGGCGCATTGTTTGCAGGTTTTTATGCGGTGGTGCAGGCGATGAACGGGCGCTTTGAGCATGCTGCCGTCGCTATTTTTATTGCCATGGTGCTCGATGGACTGGATGGGCGGGTGGCCCGCATGACCCACACGCAAAGCGCGTTTGGCGCGGAATACGACAGCTTGTCCGACATGGTGTCATTCGGCGTTGCGCCGGCTTTGGTGATTTACGTATTTGCCCTGCAGGGCCTGGGCAAGATCGGCTGGATTGCGGCTTTTGTTTATTGTGCGGGGGCAGCCTTGCGCCTGGCGCGCTTTAATACCCAGCTTGATGCGGCGACAACAGACAAGCGCTTTTTCCAGGGCATGCCCAGTCCCTCGGCGGCGGCGCTGATCGCAGGTTTTGTCTGGGTCATGGTTGAGTATGGCGTGGACGGCCATGACGTGCGCTGGCTGGCTGCCGCGATTGCGCTGTTTGGCGGCCTCACCATGGTCAGCAATTTCCGCTATTACAGCGGCAAGGAAATCAACCTGCGCAAAAGCGTTCCGTTCTTTGTCATTCTGTTGGTGGTACTGGCCTTCATCCTGGTGTCGACCAGCCCGCCGGAAGTGCTGTTCGGGGTGTTCGCACTGTATGGCCTGTCGGGTTATGGCGATGCGCTGCTGCGGTTCGTGCGCAGAAAAAAGGCAGCGAAGATTAAGACCCTCTTGCCGGACGACGAAAAATAGATACAATTTAGACCATGTCCAAGCAGTCGTACCACTCCTCATTGTTTCTCTGCCTGACGAACGTCCTGTTCGCTGGCCTGCTGCTGCGCTGCGCGCGCACACAATAACCCCCCTCCCTGCAGTACCCCGCGCCGCAGCTTCTCGCGGCAACCCTTTATAATGCGTCGGCCCAAGTCACACTGACATCGGCGCCGAACCACCATGGAGCCAGCCATGAAAGACCGTTTGTTTGTTTTCGACACCACCTTGCGCGACGGTGAGCAAAGCCCCGGCGCGTCGATGACCAAAGATGAAAAATTGCGCATTGCGCGCCAGCTGGAAAAGCTCGGTGTCGATGTGATCGAAGCGGGTTTTGCTGTAGCGAGCCCCGGCGACGCCGATGCGATCCACGCCATCGCAGAAGTCATCAAGGATTCGACCGTGTGTTCGCTGGCACGTGCCAACGAACGCGATATCCATGCGGCGGGCGGCGCGATCAAGCCCGCCAAGTCCGGGCGTATCCACACCTTCATCGCAACCTCGCCCATCCATATGGAAAAGAAGCTGCGGATGCAGCCGGATCAGGTGGTCGAGGCGGCGGTCAAGGCAGTCAGGCTGGCGCTTGAGTACACCGACGATGTTGAGTTTTCGGCCGAGGACGCGGTGCGCTCGGAGATGGATTTCCTCGTTCGCATCTTTGACGAGGTGATCAAGGCGGGCGCCAAAACCATCAACGTGCCCGATACCGTCGGTTACAGCCTGCCCGCCTTGTGGGGCGAGCGCATGAAGCAGTTGATCGAGCGGGTGCCGAATTCCGGCAAGGTCATCTGGTCGACCCACTGCCACAACGACCTCGGCATGGCGGTCGCCAATTCGCTCGCCGCGGTGATGAACGGCGCGCGCCAGGTCGAGTGCACCATCAACGGGCTGGGCGAACGCGCGGGCAATGCCTCGCTGGAAGAAATCGTAATGGCAGTGCGCACCCGCAAGGATGTGTTCAACTGCGACACGCGCATCGACGCCACGCAGATCGTGCCGGCGTCCAAGCTCGTCTCCACCATCACCGGCTATCCGGTGCAGCCGAACAAAGCCATCGTCGGCGCCAACGCCTTCGCCCACGAATCAGGCATTCACCAGGACGGCGTCCTCAAGCACCGCGAGACCTACGAAATCATGCGG
>JAAPAA010000337.1 GCA_012274165.1 Thiobacillaceae bacterium | reverse complement strand
TACCAGCGGCGTGTACGGCGACTGCGGCGGCAACTGGGTGGCCGAGACGCGGCCGGTGGCGCCGGTGAACGGCCGCGCAATGCGTCGGGTCGACGCCGAACGCCAACTGCGCGCCTGGGGCGAGGCGGTGCGGGTGCAGGTGAGCATCCTGCGTGCGCCGGGCATCTATGCTGCCGACCGCCTGCCGCTCGCGCGCATCAAGCGCGGGACCCCGGCCTTGATTGCCCAGGACGACAGCTACACCAATCACATCCACGCCGACGATCTGGCGCGGCTGGCATGGGCGGCGTTGTTTCGCGGGCGTTCGCAGCGCATCTATCACGCGGTCGACGCGCATCCGCTGAAAATGGGCGACTGGTTCGACAGCTGTGCCGACGCGTTTGATTTGCCGCGTCCGCCGCGGGTGAATCGTGCGGAAGCCGAGCAGGTTTTGTCCGAGGCCTTGCTGTCTTTTTTGCGCGAATCACGCCAGTTGTCGAATGCGCGCACCATGCGCGAATTGCGCCTGAAATATCGCTATCCGACTTCGGACGATCTGCTGCGGGAAATCAGGCAGGCGCGCGGGCAATTGACGTTGTTTTGAGTGGAACAAGCAGGCGCTGGGCGACGTCGACCGAGCGGCTGTTAACGATCCGTTTCCTGTTCGCTGGACGCGGACGGCAACACATCGAGCAAGCTGACCGTGGCATCCGTCTGGTTCAAACGTTTGAGCAGGCCGAAATTTGCCAGCTTGGCATTGATGCGGGGATGCGCCTCGCATAGCAGCACCTGCACCCCGCGCTTCTGGAAATGGCGGATCAGATCGTCCAGGGTTTGCATGGCGGTCGCGTCCGCCATCGGCACCTGACCCAGCCGCAAGATCAATACGCGCGTCTGGTCGTGCAGCCCGGCCAGGGTGCGCTCAAAAGTGGCGGCGGCACCAAAGAACAGCGGGCCGTCTATGGAGTAGATCTGCACCCCCGGCGGCACGCCGACCGGGCATACGCTGGCCAGCGTGGCTTCGGTTTCGCTCTCGATCGTCACTGTCTCGCTCATGCGTTTCATGAACAGCAGCGCGGCAAGCAGAACCCCCACATTGACCGCGATCACCAGATCGGCGAACACGGTCAGCAGAAACGTGATCAGCAGCAGCGATTTGTCAGGCTTGGGCGCGCCTTTCAGCAGGTCGATGAAATGCCGCGCTTCGCTCATGTTCCACGCCACCACGAACAGGATCGCAGCCAGCGCGGCGAGCGGAATGTTCGCGGCCAGCGGCGCCAGCGCAACGATCACGGCGAGCAGCGTCAGCGCATGTACGATGCTGGCGAGCGGGCTGTCGCCGCCGTTGCGGATGTTGGTCGCGGTGCGCGCGATCGCGCCGGTGGCGGCAAAGCCGCCGAAAATCGGGGTGACGATATTGGCGATGCCCTGGCCGACCAGTTCCTGATTCGGGTCATGGCGCGTGCCGATCATGCCGTCGGCGACCACCGCGCACAGCAGCGATTCGATCGCGCCCAGCATGGCGATGGTGAAGGCCGGGCCGAGGAGTTCCAGCACGCGCGCGAAGCTGACCTGCGGCAGATGCAGTTCGGGCAGGCCAGCGGGAATGCCGCCGAATGCGCTGCCGATGGTGGCGACGCCGTCGAATTGCCAGTAGGCCTGCGCAAATGTGACGGCGAGCATGGCGATGAGCGGACTGGGAATGCGCCGGGTGAGGCCCGGTGCGATCACGACGATTGCGAGCGCGCCGGCGGCAAGCAGGGTAGTCGGCAGGTGCAGGCCGGGCATGGCCTCAATTAGCACGACCAGCTTTTCGTGGAAATGGGGGCCGGATGCGGCGGGATGGAGGCCGAAAAAATCCTTCCATTGCCCGACCCAGATGATGATTGCGATGCCGGCGGTGAAACCGGTGATCACCGGCGTAGGGATGAAACGGATGATTCCGCCGAGCTTTACCAGCCCCATTGCCAGCAGGATCAGCCCCGCCATCAGGCTGGCAATCTGTAAGCCATCGATGCCGTATTTCGCGGTAATTCCAGCGAGAATGGCAATGAACGCACCGGTTGGTCCGCTGATGGAAACCCGCGAACTGCCGAATAGCGCGGCCAGCAGGCCGGCGACAATCCCGGTGTAGATGCCCTGTTCCGGACGCGCCCCGCTGGCAATGGCGAAAGCCATTGCCAGCGGCAGCGCCACCACCCCGACCACCAGACCAGCGGCGAGGTTGCGCACGAAATGACGCCGGTGGAATAACCCGGCTTGCCAGGACTCCAGCGCGGCGATCATGTCAGCGTCTAAAACTCATTGCGGATGCGCCGGTAACCCTTGACCAGTTCATTGTTGGCCTGAGCGACGCTTTCGGAAAAATCGGCTGCATCGGGTGAGACACGCTCGATGCCCGCCAGTTCGGCATCGGAATGGATGTTGACGGTGGACGGAATGTAGAAACCCGGAGGCACGGTGCAGCCTTCTACAACCGAGTTGTGGCGGATGACCGAGCCTTCGCCCACGATGCAGTTGAAGAGCACCGAGTTGAAGCCGACGAACACATTGTCCCCAACGGTGCAGGGGCCATGAACGATGGAACGGTGCGCGATGGAGGAGCCGCGTCCGATGTTGACCCCACCGCCAGCCTTGCAGTGGATGACCACACCGTCCTGGATGTTGGAATTGGCGCCGATGACGATCGGCTCCATGTCGCCATGTTCATCCACCTCGTCGGCACGGATGACCGCATAGGGTCCGATGAATACGTTTTCCTCGACGATGATTTTGCCGCACAGAATGGCGGTGGGATCGACAAAGGCGCTGTCATGGACAACCGGCAAATGTCCGGAGGGGTTTCTGCGAATCATGTTTGAGCCTCAAGCAACTGCGGATAAACAAAGAGCCGGAAAATCCGGCTCTTGAATTTTACCATCGCACCAGTCGCTGTCCGAAGCCGAATTACCCGGCCACGCCGACCGCATCCGTATGCGCAATGTGTTGCTTTTTGTGTTCGCGCATGCCCGTTAACAGCGATTCAGTAGGGTGTACGCCCAGAATCAAGGCCAGTGCCAGGACGCCGTCGCCCATACAATTGAGCGTCTGCAAGGCAGCTACCGGCAGCTCGAATAAACCGGGATGTAATGAAGCGCGAGAACAGCACCGTACAATCCTGCCGTCATGACGCCCCAACCGAGCGCCCGGCAACGTGCAATGTCCCTGCGAATTCGATTTATGCAGTGCGTGTCTCTCCGTTGGGCAGATGCGTCTGGCAGACGGGGAAAGCACGCACGGGACAGTTGCGGCAAATCTCGTTGTCGAGCTTGCCATAAATGACCGACATCGGGCGAGTCTTGGCCGGAAACAGATTTTCCTCGCCGATGTCGTCCATGAAGTGCCCGCGCTTCAGGGTTTCATGGAGGCTGTCCTTCATGCGGTAAAAGTACAGATTGCCACCGATCTTGCGACGCTGGCGCGCCGCCTCAGCCAGAAATTCCGCCCCCGCGAGGTCAACAAAATTGATGCCGCTGGCCATGATGACCAGATGCTTGCGTTCCGGTTCCTGCTCTTCAAGCTCCTGCAGTTGCTGCTGCAAATGCGCGACAGCGCCAAAGAAAATCGAGCCGTTGAGCCGCAGCATCTTGACTTGCGGGCATTCCGGCCGGCCGTCGAGGGGGCCGTAGTGGTAGTTGCTCGGATCGGGATCGGGCAGTACGGGTTCCAGCATGGGCCGCGAGGTGCGATACAGATAGAAAATCAGCGACAGCGCGATGCCGAAGAAAATGCCCTTTTCCAGATCGATCAGGGTGCCGATCAGGGTGACCCACAGCACGATGGTTTCCTGCTTGTTGATTTTCGGCAGCAGACTGATGTGGTGGAAGTCGATCAGGCCCCAGGCCACCAGAAACAGGATGCCGGCCATCGCCGCATTGGGCAGATAGGCGGCTAACGGCGCCACCAGCAACAGAATCACCACCAGGAACAGGGAAGCGAACACGGCGGCCAGAGGGGTCCGCGCACCTGCTGCGTAGTTAACGCCGCTGCGGTTGAACGAGCCGCTGGAGGCGTAGCTGGAGAAAAAACTGCCGACCACGTTGGACAGACCCTGTCCGACAAACTCCTGATTGCCGTCGATGTGCTGGCCGGATTTGGTGGCGATGGCACGCGAAATGGATACCGCTTCGGTCAGCGCCAGCATGGTAATGATGAGCGCGGGGAACAGCATCTGCTCCAGCGCGCCAAAAGAAAGGTCCGGCGCCGACAAGGGCGGCAGGCCCGCGGGCAGCGCACCAACGGTCTTGATGTGGGTGACGTCAACACCGTAATGATTGTTCAGGAACAGTGCCAGAAAGCTGCCCACCAGCATGGCAGCGATCATGTAGGGAAACTTGGGGAAGAAACGCTTGACCAGAATGCCCGAGATCAGCGTGGTGGCGGCCACTGCAGTGACGTAAGGATCGATGTCGCCAATATGCCGGGCGAACATGGACAGGGTTTCAAAGAAGGGTGTGCCGCGCGGGATAGCCAGGCCGAAGAAGTTCTTGATCTGGCTGCCCGCGATGAGCATGGCCGCCCCTGCGGTAAAGCCGATCACCACGGTATGGGAAATGAAGTTGACCAACACGCCCATGCGCGCCAAACCGAGAATCAACTGGAACACCCCGGCCATGAAGGTCAGCGTCAGCACCATACTGATGAATTCCGGCGAGCCAGGTGTGGCAAAGGGGCTGACTGAGGCAAATACAGCGATGGAAATTGCCGTGGTGGGGCCGGATACCAGATGCCACGACGACCCCCACAGGGCGCCGACAATTGCGGGCATCATGGCCGCATACAGACCGTATTCAGGCGGCAGGCCGGCGATGGTTGCGAAGGCTACCCCCTGCGGCAACACGATGAGGGCGCCGGTCAGGCCCGCCATCGCGTCGGTGCGTGCGGTACCGGCGTTGACCGAAGGCCACCAGCGCAAAAAGGGAAAGAGTTTGTAAACCCAGAGCGGGCAAACCTGGGCGAATTTGGTCAGGGTATTGGACATGGTGCGCGCATTTTAATGCATTCATGCCCGATGACCCAGTGCAGCGAACCGACAGGATCGGTTGCTTTAACGTGGTGAGTCTTCTGTCCTGGTCTTGCTGTGCAGGGTAAGAATGGTGGCAGACGTGTCCGGCCTGTCGCGCCCGGCGAGGTGTAGCAAGGCTTGATGAAACTCGCCGGGCAAACGCTTCATGGTGTCGGCCGCCTGCGGCAGGTAATGCGCTACTTCGAATGGCACGCGTTCATCGAGCGAGGTACGCGCCTTCGGTTGAAAGCGCTGCCAGGCCAGTTCGACCCAGGCCTTGTTCTGGCTGTCGACGAAGATGAATTCTTCCGCGTCCAGCACCGCCATGTATTGCATGGAGCGGATCGGCACAAACAGGCATTTGCCGGCGCGCGCCAGCAGGGTGTGCGCGAGGTTGTATGTGGCTGCGGGAAGAAAGGCGGGCAGCCGCGCGATTTCCGGTTCGCGATAGAAACGTTCTTCCATGGCATAACGTTAGCAGGCTTGACCTGATTTGGGGAGTCCGGGCTTGACCCGAATACGGTGCGCTGCCTGCGGCGGGTTTGAGGCAAAATGGCGGCACTTTCCGGATCACTTCCCCATGGCAGACCTGATTTTCGATACCCACCTGGAGTCCTTTGAGCGCGACGTGATCGAGGCTTCGCACGCGCGCCCCATCCTGGTCGACTTCTGGGCCGACTGGTGCCCGCCCTGCCGCGCGCTGACGCCGGTGCTGGAGCGCGTCATCGCGCATTACGCCGGCAAATTGCACATGGCCAAGGTCGAGGTGGACGAGGGCGCGAACATGAAACTGGCCGGCCGCTATGGACTGCGCGGATTTCCCACCGTGCTGCTGTTCGTCAAGGGCGAAATCGTCGGGCGTTTTTCCAGCGCCCACCCCGAACACTGGGTGCACGACTTCATCGCCGAACACGCCGGCATTGAATAACGCCCGTCCGGAGCAACCGCTTTGGGTGCTCGACACCAATGTGGTGCTCGACCTGTTTCATTTCGACGACCCCGCCACGCGTCCCCTGGCGGACGCGCTGGAAGCCGGGCTGATCCGTTGTGCGGCGAGCCCGGCCACGATGGCGGAATGGCGGCGCGTGCTGGGCTATCCCGGATTCGGGCTGGATGCGGCGGCGCAGGCGGCGATCGATGCACGTTATATTGCCTGCGTGTCATTGGTTGCGGAGCCGGGAACGGGAATGGGTTTGCCGCGTTGTCGCGATGCCGATGATCAAAAATTCCTGGAGCTTGCGGCCGCGATCCCGGCCGTAGCGCTGGTGAGCAAGGACCGCGCCCTGCTCGATCTGCGGCGTCGTTGCGCGCCACAATTCCGCATCATGTCGCCTGCCGAGGCGGTGCGCTGGCTGAACGCGCCGTTGCGGCATCAATCCACGTCCGCTAACTGAAACCGGCGCCGCGCTGCCTCGCTCACGGCCAATACGGCCGGATGGCTGAGTCGCCGCTCGACTGAGATGACAAAGAAGCGTTCGCGTATGTCCAGTGTCCGCCCCAGTTCGATCACGTCGTATTGCCGCATCACCTCAGGCGCGGTGGTCAACGGCACCGGGAACACTCCCGCGCCGGCCTGGCCAAAGGCGCTCATCAAGGCGCTGTCGTCGAATTCGCCGACGATGGTGGACTGCAGGCCCTTGCGTTCGAGCCAGCGCAAAAGGGGGGCGCGCAGTGCGCTGTCCTCGCCGGGGATCAGCAGCGGCGTACCGTGCAGGCAGGCGGGAAAGCCGGGTGCCAGTGTGCTTGCCAGGCTGCGAGCGGCCAGAAAAGCAATTCCGCATTCACCCAGCGGGTGGCTGTAGCCTTTAATGTCCATGGTGGGCGGCAGCGGGCGATCCGCCAGCACCATGTCGAGCCGGTGGATCGATAGTTCGGCGGCGAGCTGCTCCAGCCGGTCTTCCCTGCATACCAGCTTGACCGGTTCAGCCAGCGTGAGGGCCGGCGCCAGCAATTGATAGGCTATGACTTTGGGCACGACGTCAGCGATGCCGACCCGGAACGGGTGAATGCGCGTGCCTGCGGTGTTCTGCAACGCATCCTCCAGCTCGGCGCCCACCTGGAAAATTTCGTCTGCGTACGTCAGCGCGGTGCGCCCGGCATCGGTCAGCTCGAGCCGGCGTCCGGTGCGCCTGAACAGGGTTACGCCCAGACGGATCTCGAACGTGCTGATCTGGCCCGACAAGGTTTGTGGCGTCAGGTGGAGTTTCTCGGCGGCGCGGTTGATGGCACCCGCTTTGGCGACGGTACGGAAATAATGCAGGTGCTTGTAGTTGAGCATGGTGCATCTCAGATCGATAAAACCGAACAATAGCAGTATAAAAATCGAATTTTATTGTTATTGCGCAATCTATACTCTGTTCGGTACTCGTAAGAGCATTGCCTGCTCGAACACACTCTTGGCAATAACTGGAGAAACGCATGAAACGTATTTTTCTATTCCTCGCCACCAATATGGCCATCGTGCTGGTGCTGTCCATCACCATGCGCATTCTGGGCGTCGAGCCCTACCTCACCGCGCAAGGGCTGAACCTGACTTCGCTGCTGATCTTCGCGGCGGTGATGGGATTTGGCGGCTCGTTGATTTCGCTGGCGATCTCAAAATGGATGGCCAAGAAATCGATGGGGGTGCGGGTGATCGAGACGCCGTCGAATTCGACTGAATTCTGGCTGGTCGAAACCGTGAAGAAATACGCCGCCGACGCCGGGATCGGCATGCCGGAAGTGGGCATTTTCGATACGCCCGAAGCCAACGCGTTCGCCACGGGCATGAGCAAGAACAACGCGCTGGTCGCGGTGTCGTCCGGTTTGCTGCAGGCGATGACGCGCGCGGAGGCCGAAGCGGTGATCGGCCACGAAATCGCCCACGTCGCCAACGGCGACATGGTGACGCTGGCGCTGATTCAGGGCGTGGTGAATACCTTTGTCATGTTCTTGTCGCGCGTGATCGGTCATACCGTGGACAAGCTGATATTCAAGACCGAGCGTGGTACCGGCCCGGCGTTTTTCGTCACCATGATCATCGCCGAGATGGTGCTCGGCGTGCTCGCCTCGATCATCGTCATGTGGTTCTCGCGCCAGCGTGAGTTCCGCGCCGATCGCGGCGGCGCCAGCCTGGCCGGCAAGCAAAACATGATCGGCGCGCTGGAGCGCCTGGGCAGTCTGCACCCGGCGCCACTGCCGGAGAAAATGGCGGCCTTCGGCATCAGCGGTGGCGGCGCGTCCGGCATCAAGCGCCTGTTCATGACGCACCCGCCGCTGGAAGAGCGCATCGCCGCATTGCGTGCGGTGCAGCCTTAAACCAGACCGGGACAAAGCATGGACGCTGCGCTGCATATCGGCGAGCCCTGGATGTGGGGCGCATTTGTCGGCTTCGTGCTGGTGATGCTGGCCATCGACCTGTTTCTGGTCGGCGGCAACAAGGCGCACAAGGTCAGCTTCAAGGAAGCGGCAGCCTGGTCGTTCATCTGGTTTTCGCTGGCCATGCTGTTCAACCTCCTGCTGTGGTGGCACCTCAAGGACGCATACGGCGCAGAGATTGCCGGCGCCAAGGCGATGGAGTTTTTGACTGGCTACCTGATCGAGAAATCGCTCGCGGTCGACAACATTTTCGTCTTCCTGATGATTTTCAGCTTCTTTGCCGTGCCTGCGGAATACCAGCGGCGGGTGCTGATTTACGGCGTCATCGGCGCCATCGTGATGCGGGCCGTGGTGATTGCTGCAGGTGCGTGGCTGGTGCAGGAATTCCACTGGATCCTGTATCTATTCGGCGCGTTCCTGGTCATCACTGGTATCAAGATGCTGATGGCTGCCGAGGCCGCGCCTGACATGAGCCAGAATCCGCTGCTCAACTGGTTCAAGCGCCACCTGCGGCTGACACCGGATTATCGCGGCGAGAAATTCTGGGTGGTCGAGAATGGCGTGCGCACGTTTACGCCGCTGTTCCTGGTGCTGATCATGATCGAGTTGTCCGACCTGATTTTTGCGGTTGACTCGATCCCGGCGATTTTCGCGGTCACGACCGATCCCTTCATCGTGTTCACCTCGAACATCTTCGCCATCCTTGGCCTGCGCGCGATGTACTTCATGCTCGCCGGCATGGCCGAACGCTTCCATTTGCTGAAATACGGCCTGGCGATGGTGCTGGTGTTCGTCGGATCCAAGATGCTGATTGTCGATTTCTACAAAATCCCGATTGGGTTGTCGCTCGGTATCGTCGGCCTCATCATTGCAACTTTCATGTTCGCCAGCCTGTGGGCCACGCGCAAACCGTCCGTGCCGCGCTGATGCGCGGTGCCCGCTGGCAGGCCTGACGAGGCCCCATGCCGACCAACATCGACTCGCCACTCGCACGCCGCATCGCGGCCTTTGCGTTTCTGGTCTTCATTTTTGGCAGCACCTTCTGGGTGTTGTCGCCGTTTTTCGCCTCGCTGGCATGGGCCGGCATCCTCGCCTACGTCACCTGGCCACTGCATCAGCTTGTCAATCGCCGTTTGCCGGGGCGTGAGAACGTCGTTGCCCTGCTGATGACGCTGGGCGTGGCGGCCACGTTGTTGCTGCCGCTGTTGTGGGTGATGTTCGCAGTGGCGATGGATGTGGCATCTGCGACGGCGGCATTGAAACAGCTGGCGACTCAGGGTTTGCCACCGCTGCCCACAGTCGTGCGGACCTGGCCGGGTGGGGAATGGTTTGCCGGGCAATACCTGCGGGTGGAGACCGATCCGGTTTGGCTGCGCGCCCAAATCGAGGTGTTTGGACTGACTGATGCAGCTTCGCTCAAAGCACTGGCCGGCGGTGTCGGGCGCATCGCGATGAAGTTTGGCCTGGCGGTATTTGCGTTGTTCTTTCTGTATCGCCATGGCGACGAGTTGCTGACGCAGTTTCGCCAGGTGGCCACCCGCTGGCTGGGCGAATCGGCGCGTGGCTATATCCTGGCAGTGGGTGTCACCGTGCGCGCGGTGGTGTTCGGTATTGTGATGACCGCCTTGGCTCAGGGCGTGCTCGCCGGCCTGGGTTACTGGGCGGCGGGCGTCCCCGCGCCTGCGTTGTGGGGCGTGCTCACCGCCTTGATTTCGTTGATTCCGTTCATCGGCCCGGTGGTGTGGATCGGGTTGTCGCTGGGCCTGCTGGCGCAGGGCGAAACCCAGGCCGCGCTGGGCCTGTTTTTGTGGGGCGCGCTGGTGGTGAGCTGGATCGATAACCTGATCCGCCCGCTGGTTATTAGCGGACCGACGCGGATTCCGTTTTTGCTGGTGTTTTTGGGCGTGCTTGGCGGCCTCAACGCCTTTGGCCTGATCGGCCTGTTTCTGGGGCCGGTGCTGCTCGCGGTGTCGGTCGCCATCTGGCGCGAATGGCTGGTGCACGCGCGGTCGGAACAGGCTTGATGATATCCTTGGGGCCTATCCGTAGCGTGTCGCCATGACCCCCGCCAAAGACAGCACATTCTCGCTTTGGGCGCTCGAACTATCCGGCGTGTTCGAAGTGACAACGCTGATCCGTGCCGGGGCCGGGGCAGGCCAGACACGCTTTCCCTGTGACGAAAACCCCAAGGGTGACCGGGAGAGGCTTGCATGAGCGCCAACCCTGTTCCCCGTTAACCGGCTTCCCCTTCCTGATGGAACTGACTCCTCACCTGTTACAACTGGCTACCCAGGCGCTCGATCTGGTGCTGGATTTCAAGCGTCCCGCCGACGCGGTGTTGTCGGCATTTTTTCGCGAGCACAAAAAGCTGGGCTCGCACGACCGTGCATTTGTCGCCGAAGCCGTGTTTGGCGTGCTGCGCCGCTATCGCTATTTATCGGTGGTGGTGCCGGCCGCCAATCCGCGCACGCTGATCGTCGCCTGGCTGATCAAGGCGCGCGGCATGAGCGGCGCGACGCTGGAACAATTCGCCAAGCCCGAGCTCATTGCCCATATCCGTAACGCCAAAACCGACGATTTGCCGCTGGCCGACGCGGCCGAGTTGCCTCAATGGGTGGTCGAGAAATTGCAACCGTCGATGAGCGACGCCGACATCCTCGCGCTCGGCCGCGCCCTGCAACTGCCCGCGCCGCTCGATGTGCGGGTGAACACGCACAAGGCCAATCGCGAGAGCGTGCTGGCGCAGTTGCAGGCGGAAGGCTTTGCGGTTGAGCCGACGCCGTATTCGCCGTGGGGCATCCGCTTCAAGGAGAATCCGGCGATCAACCGCCATCCGCTGTTTATCAACGGCAGCCTCGAAGTACAGGACGATGGCAGCCAGCTGCTGGCCTTGCTGCTGGGTGCGCGGCGCGGCGAAATGGTGTGCGATTTTTGCGCCGGCGCGGGCGGCAAGACGCTCGCCATCGGCGCGATGATGGCGTCGAGCGGGCGGCTGTACGCGTTCGATGTGGCGGAAAAACGCCTGGTCAACCTGAAACCGCGACTGGCGCGCTCGGGGCTGTCCAACGTGATGCCGCAATTGATCGCGTCCGAGAATGACACCCGGGTCAAGCGGCTGGCGGGCAAGCTTGACCGCGTGCTGGTCGATGCGCCGTGCTCGGGGCTGGGCACGCTGCGCCGCAATCCCGATCTGAAATTCAGGCAGTCGCCGGAAAGCGTGGCGGAGCTGACGCAGAAACAAGCCGCCATCCTGCGTGCTGCAGCAAAACTGCTGAAGCCGGGCGGGCGTCTGGTGTATGCCACCTGCAGTCTGTTGCCGGACGAGAACGAAGCCATCGTCGAGTCGCTGCTGGCAGAGGGCGGCTTCACGCTGCTGCCGGTGAACGAATTGCTGGCGCAGCAGCACATCGCGCTCGATACCGGACCTATGCTGAAACTGTCGCCCGCGCTGCACGGCACCGACGGCTTTTTTGCTGCGGTAATGATCAAGGCAGCGATGGTCAACCCAGCACCGGTCAAAACCGACGCTTGAGTGGTTTTGTTGAGCGTGCGATGACCGCTGCATTTCATCCCGATACGTTAGGCACGCTGTACGGGCTGTTTCGCGCGCGCGTCGCAGCGATGCCGGATCGCGTCGCCTACCGTCAGTTTGACGAGGCGTCAGGTGCGTGGGCCGCTTACACCTGGGCGCAAGTTGCCGCCGAGGTGACGCGCTGGCAGGCCGCGTTGGTGAATGAAGGGCTCGTGCCCGGCGACCGGGTGGCGGTGATGCTGAAAAACTGCGTCGAGTGGGTGATCTTCGATCAGGCCGCGCTCGGCCTCGGTCTGGTGACCGTGCCGCTGTATCTGGATGACCGCCCGGAAAACGCTGCCTACATTCTCGACCACGCCGATGTCAAACTGCTGGTGATTGAAGGCAAATTCCAGCACCAGAAACTCGCCGAGATTGCCGGTTCGGTGGCGTGTCTGCAGCGCATTGTCAGTCTGGTTGCGCCGGAAGGCGGCGTGGACGAAGGGAATCTGCACCTTGTCGTCGCCGCCGACTGGCTGGCGGCGGCGGCCGGCACAGCCGTTCCCGAGCAGCCTCTCAGCGCTGAGCTGCTGGCTAGCATCATCTATACCTCGGGCACGACCGGGCGCCCCAAAGGCGTGATGCTGACGCACGCCAACATGCTGTGGAACGCGTATTACGCGACGCAATGCGCTGACTTCGGCGAGCACGCGGTATTCCTGTCGTTTTTGCCGCTGTCGCATACGCTGGAGCGCACCGCGGGTTATTACCTGGCGATGCTGCTGGGCGGCGAAGTGGCCTATGCGCGCTCGATCACCCAGCTGGCCCAGGATCTGGAGGCTATCCGCCCGACGGTCCTGATTTCGGTGCCGCGTATCTACGAACGGGTGTACGGACGCATTCAGGACGGGCTGGCGAAGAAAAAACCGCTGGCCAAAAAGCTGTTCGATCTCGCGGTGCAGGTGGGTTGGCAGCGTTTCGAGCGCGCGCAAGGGCGCGCGGGCTGGCACCCCGCGTTGCTGTTGTGGCCGTTGCTCGACCGGCTGGTGGCGCGCAAGATCGTGGACAAGCTCGGGGGGCGGCTGACGGTGGCGATTTCCGGCGGCGCGGCGCTGTCGCCCGACATCGCACGCGTGTTCATCGGGCTCGGGGTGCCGCTCTATCAGGGCTACGGGCTCACCGAAACCAGCCCGGTGGTGTGCGTCAACCGGCCCGAGTCCAATATGCCTGCCAGCATCGGTCAGCCGATGCCGGGTATCGAGGTGAAGATCGGTGACAAAGAAGAGCTGCTGACGCGCAGCCGGTGCGTCATGCGCGGCTACTGGAAGGACGAAGATGCCACCCGTGCAATCATCGATGCCGACGGCTGGTTGCACAGCGGCGACAAGGTGCGGCGGGATGAGCAGGGGCATTACACCATCATCGGCCGGATCAAGGACATCATCGTGCTGAGCAATGGCGAGAAGGTGCCGCCCACCGAGATGGAGTCCGCCATCCTGCTCGACCCGCTGTTCGAGCAGGTGATGCTCGTTGGCGAAGGCAAGCCGTATCTTGCCGCGTTGATCGTGCTGAACGAGGCGCACTGGCAGGATTTCGCCGCCGGTCTCAACATCGATCCGCATCAGGCTGCGGCGCTGACCAGCCCCAAAGTGCTCAAAGCACTCACGCAGCGTGTGGCGGCGCAACTCAAGCACTTTCCGGGCTACGCGCAGATTCGCCGCCTGCATCCGAAGCTTGCGCCATGGACGATCGAAAATGGTTTGTTGACGCCCACACTGAAAATCAAACGTAACCTGATACTCGAGCGTTATCGTGCGGAGATCGAGGCGATGTATGCCGATTTCGCGCGATCATGACTTCACAATACCAAGGGAGAGATTCATGACGATTCGTTTTAACCAACTGGCTGGTGGCTTGACGCTGGCCGCGGGCGCCAACCTTGCGTCCGCTGCGGGATTCGCGCTGATCGAACAGAACGCCAGCGGTCTCGGCAATGCCTATGCCGGTCAGGCTGCCAGCGCACAGGATGCCAGTACGATTTTTTTCAACCCTGCAGGGATGACGCTGCTGCCGGATAGCCAGCTTGTCCTGGTTGCTCACCTGATCGATCCGCAGGCCAAATTCAGCGGTACGGTGAGCCCCGCGATTGGCGGCGGAAACGGCGGCGACGCGGGCGGCCTTGCCTTTGTGCCCAACGCCTACTTCGCATCTCGGGTGACGCCCGACATTCGTTTGGGCGTGGGCCTGAACGCGCCGTTTGGCCTGAAAACCGAATACGACAGCAGTTGGAAAGGCCGCACCCAGGCGATCAAATCCGAGCTGAAAACGATCAATCTCAATCCTGCAATTGCCTGGCAGGCCAGCGAATCGCTGTCGCTTGGCGCAGGCGTGAACATTCAATATGTCGAGGCGACGCTCAGCAATTTCGCGGGCGCGCCGGGAGTCGCCACCGTCAAAGGCGATGATTACGGCTGGGGCTTTGATCTGGGCGCATTGTGGCAGGTGAGTGAAGCCACCCGGGTCGGCCTGGCGTACCGTTCCGAGGTCGACCAGACGCTGGACGGTAATCTGTCGTTCAGTGCGTCGCCGAGCGTGATCCCCGTGACGGCCAAGGTAACCCTGCCGGATTCGGCCTCGCTGAGCCTGTTCCAGACACTGGGCCCACGCTGGGATCTGCTGGCCGACGTCACCTGGACAGGTTGGAGCGATTTCGATGAATTGCGCATCGTCCGGGCCGTCGGTGCGCCGCTGGTCACGCCTGAAAACTGGCAAGACAGTTACCGCTATTCGGTGGGCGCCAACTACCATCTCGACGACAAGCTGACCCTGCGCGGCGGCGTGGCGTATGACGAAACACCGGTGTCCGACGCTTTCCGCACCGCGCGCACCCCGGATGCAAGCCGCACCTGGCTCGCGTTTGGCGCGCAATACCGGCTGTCAGCCAAGAGCATGCTTGACGTCGGCTATGCCCATCTGTTTTTCGAGGACGCGCGGATCAACAAAACCGAGAACGGAATCACCCTGGGCGGTACTTACGCAAGTTCGGTCGATATCCTGTCTGCGCAGTTGACGCTGGATTTCTGACCATGTCGCAACCCATCCCTTTCGATAATTTGATCACCCGGCTGATTGCCGACAGCCACGATACGTGGCTGTGGTGGCAGGTCGGTGTGCTGGTGCTGTGTGCGCTGGTCGCATGGGGGGTGCGGCGGCCGGTACGTTCATGGCTGGACGAATCCGCGTATGCCGGAACGCCTGGGCGTGAAGGGATGCGGCGCATGGGTTTCCCGCTGCTGATGCTGCTTGCATTGCTGGTGGGGCGCGAGGCGGCGGAACTCGTCATGCATGCAACGCCGTTGCTCGATGTGGCGGTGCCGTTGCTGCTTTCGCTGGTGCTGGTGCGCGGCGTGATTTTTGCGCTGCGCTATGTGTTCGAACCGCGCGAATCCCTGAAAGCGTGGGAGCGCACGGCGTCCTGGCTGATCTGGGGCGCGTTCGCCTTGTACCTGACCGGACTGCTGCCGCGCATCCATGCGGCAATGGAGGCCCTGTCGTTCCAGTCGGGCACCCATCGCTTCTCCTTGTGGTTGCTGGGACAGGCAGCGGTGGTGATTGTGGTGGCGGTGATTTTGGCGCTGGCGCTGGCGCGTCTGCTCGAGAGTCGCCTGATGGGGCTCACGGACATGAACCTGTCGCTGCGCATGGCCTTGGCGAAAGCCGCGCGAACTGTATTGCTGGTGGTGGCGGTGCTGGTGGCCTTGCCGACGGTGGGAATCGATCTCACCGTGCTGTCGGTGCTGGGTGGCGCGATCGGCGTGGGCATCGGCTTTGGCCTGCAAAAAGTCGCCAGCAACTATATTTCAGGATTCATCATCCTGCTCGACCGTTCGGTGCGCATCGGCGATCTGGTGACGGTGGACAACAAATACGGTGAAGTCAGCCAGATCAACACGCGCTATACCTTGCTGAAAGGGCTCGACGGCACTGAAACCATCGTGCCGAACGAGACCTTGATCACCCAGACCGTGATCAATCATTCGCTGTCCAAACCCAATGTACGCATTGGGATTCCGGTACAGGTGTCGTATGAAGCCGATTTGGAGCAGGCTCAAGAACTCATGCTGGAAGCCGCGCGCAGCCAGGAGCGGGTGATTCAGGACGAACCGGAGTACTTGCCCAAGGTGTTTCTGCGGGAGTTTGCCGACAATGGGATTCGAATGGAGCTGGGTGTGTGGATACGCGATGCCAGTGAAGGACAGGGCAACCTGCGCTCGGATATCAACTGGGCGATCTGGCGCGGATTCAAGACAGCCGGGATTGAAATTCCCTACCCGCAGCGTGTAGTTCATCTGGCAGGACTGGTCGACCCCGCAACAAGTGGCCATTGATTTTTATGGCATTTACGTGTATAATTAAAGACTAATTTGTCTTGTTTTGGACCCCAAAATTATGCTCTCAAGCCTGTTGGCTTTACCGGGTTGGAACCTGCAATGGTGGCAGTACGTGCTGATCACCCTTGCACTGACCCATGTCTCCATCGCAGCTATCACCATTTTCCTGCATCGCTCACAGGCTCACCGGGCCGTGGATCTGCACCCCATCGTCAGCCACTTTTTCCGGCTCTGGCTGTGGCTCACCTCCGGTGTCGTAACCAAGGAGTGGGTGGCGATTCACCGCAAGCACCACGCCAAATGTGAAACCGTCGAAGATCCGCACAGCCCGCAGACGCGCGGCATCAAAAAAGTTCTTTTCGAAGGTGCCGAACTGTATCGCGCTGAAGCAAAAGTGGCCGCAACGCTGGAAAAGTACGGCCACGGCACGCCCGACGACTGGATGGAGCGCAATGTTTACAGCCGTCATTCGGTCTTGGGGGTTGCGCTGATGATGATCATCAATCTCGCTTTGTTCGGCCCGATCGGTCTGACCATCTGGGCGGTGCAGATGGCATGGATGCCGATCATGGCGGCTGGCATCATCAATGGCGTCGGCCACTACTGGGGCTACCGCAACTTCGCCTGCGAAGATGCCAGTACCAACGTCTTGCCGTGGGGCATCCTGATTGGCGGCGAAGAGCTGCATAACAACCACCACGCTTACGGCACCTCGGCACGCTTGTCGAACAAATGGTACGAGTTCGACATTGGCTGGTTGTACATCAAGCTGATGTCTTATGTGCGTCTCGCCACGGTTCGCAAGCTCGCGCCGAAAGTGAAGTGGTTGCCCGCCAAGCCGCTGTGTGATCTGGATACGCTGCAAGCCGTTATTACCCATCGCTACGATGTGATGACGCGTTTTGTGAAAAGCGTGCGTGATGACACGGCGGCCGAAATCGCCAAGCTGAAAGCCGGCTCGAATGTGCCGCAAAACTGGAATCTCGAAAGTTTTCGCGGCTGGCTGTACAAAGAGCCGAGCGAGCTTGCCGCAGCCGACAAGGCTGAACTGGACAAGCTACTGGGCAAGAGTGAGCGCCTGCAAACGGTTTATCGCATGCGCCAGGAACTGTCCGCGATCTGGGGACGCTCGACCGCCAGCCGTGAGCAGTTGCTGGAGCAACTGCAGGCTTGGTGTAAACGCGCTGAAGAAAGTGGTGTGCAGTCGCTGAAGGATTTCTCGGTGCGCCTGCGCTGCTACGCCTGAGGT
>JAAPAA010000336.1 GCA_012274165.1 Thiobacillaceae bacterium | reverse complement strand
GTTCAATCGCAAGCCGAACCTGTCGATACAAAAAAGTCTACGGTTATCAAGAGCTTGGCCGTTTTGTCGCCCGAGGCGGAGGCGCAGCAACTTTATGAAGACGCGCAGACCCTGCGTCGCGCAGGCAAATCCGAAGCGGCCGCTGCAAAATACCAGCAAGCATTGGAGCGAGATCCCGGATTGCGCTCTGCGCGGCTCCAGCTTGCAGGGTTGCTGCAGGGGAGCGGGCAGCCTGATGCGGCGCTGCACGTTTTGAAGGCAGGCTATGAACAACAGCCAAATGACGCGCTGGCCATCGCGGTTGGGCGCATGTTGGCTGACCAGGGACAGCGGGATGAAGCGCTAAACTGGCTCGAGCGCGGGCGAGCCGGTCTGCGGCCGGCTGATTTCGCGTTGATGGGTGTATTGCTGTCACAAATGCAGCGCTTTGATGAATCTGCCAAGGCGTATCAACTTGCGCTGGCCGCTGATCCTGACCAAGGCGGCTGGCTACTGGGTTTGGGTTTGGCTCTGGAAGCGCTGGGGCGGAAGGATGAGGCACGGGCAGCGTATCGAAAAGCGCTGGAGCGGGGCGAATTCAAACCCGAAGTGGTCGATTTTTTGCAGAAAAAAACGGGCAAATTGGGTCTGTAAGGGTGGGTGTCCAACAAAGAGTACCTTTAGTTGTATTTAAACAACGCAATCTCGGCAGAATAGAAGAAGTTCGATAGATAGTGGAATTCCTGAGCCGATTTGTTAAAATTCCGCGCGTCGGCTGGATCTCAAGTCCCGGACCGATCTCTGGTGTGGGTTTTTATATGTGTACGAAAAGGGAAATCAAATGAAATATTCCATCCTTCTGGCTGCTCTGTTGGCTGTTTCCATGACCGCTTGTTCCAAAAAAGAAGAAGCGCCTGCTCCTGCTGCTGAAGTTGCTGGCGAAGCTGCAACCGCTGCTGGCGAAGCTGCAACCAAAGCTGGCGAAGCTGCAGTCGATGCTAGCAAAGCTTCTGAAGCTGCCGCACCTGCTGCTGCTGACGCTGCTGCTGCTGCTGGCACTGCTGCTGATGCCGCTGGCACTGCTGCTACTGCCGCTGGCGCTGCTGCTGATGCTGCTGCTCCCGCTCCCGCTCCCGCCAAGTAATTCTGGCTCAAGGAACGAATAAAACCGGCTTTCGAGCCGGTTTTTTTTCGCCTGTACGTTGCGTATTAATCGGCGTCTCTGTTGAGACTCCAACGCGCATAGCCTTGCAGCCGTTATTTCAAGGACGAAAAATGGCTGTCTAAGTCCCTCAAGGTGCGAAATGGCTTATTCCCTTGCCGAATTCATGCCTGGCATGAATATCGCTGCGATTCACCATTAATCACGTTGATTTAAAGGGATGTCATGCGTATACGCTTCATTTTTTCTGGTGCCCTGGCGATGGGGCTTTCGATGCAAGCTGCGGCTTATACCATTGATGGCAATTTGGCTGACTGGGGCTTGCACCGCAATGGCAGCGCCGCAGACTGGACACCGAATGCGCAGGCCAAAGTCTGGACTGTGGAAGATCAGACTGGTGGTCGAGGTACGCATTTAACGCCTGGTTATGGTGGACAGGCTTACGATGTCGAGGCGCTATATGTCGATTACGATGCGTCGTATCTCTACCTGGCTCTGGTGACTGGACACAATCCGCTGACGTCGAATTGCGGAGGCAACTATGCGCCAGGTGATTTTGCAATCGACTTTGGACGTAATGGCAGTTATGAGTTTGGCCTTGAAACGACGGGTGGCAACGGAAAAATACAGGGTGGCTTGTACGCGGTAAGCACGTGGGGAACAGGCTTGTGGGGGGCGGCGAATGAGGGGCCGACCTCTATTTTGAATGGCACGCTGATTGGGATGGGGGCAGTGGTTTACACCACGACAGGGGTCGCCAATATGGGCATCTATGCAGCAGACCAGCACTATTTCTATGAGGCGCGCATTCCTGTTGCGTTATTCGGCGCCTATTGGGGAACTGGCGATGCCCTAGACGTGGAGTGGACCATGAATTGCGCGAATGATTCGCTGAAAGTTGATCCGGTTCCAGGCGCGAGCGTTCCCGAGCCCGGCACGCTGGCATTGCTGCCGCTGGGATTGTTGGGGATGCTCGGGTTGGCACGTCGCCGTCGTGGCTGATTAACGCGACAGGAAGCCATCGAGTCGTGCGATGGCTTCTGCCAGGCGCGGTAGCGGTTGGGTGTAAGCAAACCGCACGTAGTGCTGCGCGTGATGCTGGCCGAAATCGAGACCCGGCGTGACCGCTACACCCACTGCTTCCAGCAGCGCCTGAGCCCATTCAAAACTGTCATCTGTGAATGCACGGCAGTCTGCATACAAATAAAATGCGCCCTGCGGTTGAACCGGGATGGCGAAGCCGCGTTCATGCAATGCAGGCAGCAGATAGTCGCGACGTGTACGCAGTTCGGTTTTACGGTCTTCGAGTTCGGCAAGGCTAGCGGCTGAAAACGCTGCCAGCGCTGCATGCTGCGCCGGGGTGGACGGCGCCAGAAACAGGTTTTGTGCCAGCCGTTCCAGTCCGTCCATTGCCCAGGCGGGTGCCACCAGCCAGCCCAGCCGCCAGCCGGTCATCAAAAAGTATTTCGAGAAGCTGTTGATGACGAACACATCATTCCAGCGCGCTGCACTGTATTCGTCGCCATCGTAGGTCAGCGCCAGATAAATTTCATCCACGATCAGCGCGACGTCGTGTGCACCACACCAGTCGTGGATGCGCGCCAGTTCTGCGGCGGCAATTGCCGTGCCGGTGGGGTTGGACGGACTGGCAATGAGGATGGCACGCGTGGCGGGCGTGGCGTGACGTTCAATGTGTTGCAGCGTGAGCTGAAAGCCGCTGTCGGCGCCAACCGGGATTGTGATGGTGCGGGCGTCGCAAAACTGGGCAAAGTGGCGGTTGCAGGGATAGCCAGGGTCGGCCATCAGCACTTCGTCGCCGGGACCGGCCAGCAAGCCGAGCGCCAGCAGCAGCGCGCCGGATGCACCGGGAGTGACGATGACACGTGAAGCCGCGACGTCAACCTGCCAGCGGGTGGCATAAAAGCCGGCGATAGCTTCGCGCAGTGGGGGCAGGCCGAGTGCGCCGGTGTAGTGGGTGTGGCCCGCGCGCAGCGCAGCGATCCCCGCTTCGATGATGGGCCGCGGCGTGGCAAAGTCGGGCTCACCAATTTCCAGATGAATGATGTCGCGTCCGGCGGCTTCCAGCGCCTGCGCGCGCGCCAGAATATCCATGACGTGAAACGGCGCGATGCTGTTCATGCGGGAGGCTGTTTTCATACGGAATCGATCAGGCGAGCCAGCGGATGCTGGCGATAGAACAAGCGCATCTGCTGGTAAACCGCAGGATATTCAGCCCGCAGCAATGCAGGGGTTTCAAAGAATACTTCGCTGAGCACGGCAAAAAATTCGGCAGGGTCGGTGGCGGCGTAGGGGTCGATCGCGGTGTCTTCGCCGGCATCGATACGGGCGCACAGGTTTTCGTAGGCTGCGCTGAAATCGCGTGCCCAGGCTGCTGCATCCATGCCCCGATGCAGCGGTGGAAAGCCATTGGCATCGCCGTTCAGCATGTCGAGCTTGTGGGCGAATTCGTGCAGCACGACATTGACGCCGTCGAGATGGCCGCTCGCGTTGACGTCGGCAATCGATAGCACCAGCGGGCCGCCGAGCCAGGACTCTCCAGACAGAATGTCGCGTGAGTGATGCACCACGCCGGCGTCATCAATATCTTCCCGTGGGTGCAGAAATTCGTCAGGATAGAGAATGATTTCGTTCCAGCCTTGATAACTGGCCTCGTCCAGATGCAGGATCAGCAGGCAGGCCTGCAAGGCGATGGACAGTTGTGTGGCGTCATCAACGTGGGCTTCGCCTGCTGCCGAAAAAGTCTTGTCATGCAGAAACAGGCTAGCGAGTTCGCGCAAGTGCGCGAGTTCGGCGGCAGACAGGCCGCGCAGGACAGGGAGTCGGGAAACCGCAGCGGAAAAGGCTGCGTGGCTCAGCGCATGGCGTTTGAGGATGCGAGCGCGGCGCCAGCGGGCGAACCAGTTCATCGCCCGGGTTAGTCGTCGCTGTCGAGTAGCTGCATGGCGGCTTCGGTCGGCAGGTGTTCGAGCTCGACCCGCTCGATCTGCTGGAAGCGGCGGCTGATCTTGTCGCTGGAAATGCGCACTTCGCCGACATCCTTGTTGGCCTGCTCGATATGGGCTGCAAGCTTTTTCATGCGTTCGTCAAAGCGGAAAAAGTCCTTCGCCAGCTTGCCCAGTTCGTCCTTGATGACATGCGCCATGCGCCGGGTTTCCGAGTCGCGGATGACTGCGCGCGCTGTGTTCAGCACCGCCATCAAGGTGGTCGGTGAAGTGATCCAGACGCGCCTTTTCTGCGCGTGCTCGACCAGATCGGGATGGTAGGCGTGGATTTCGGCGAACACCGCTTCGGCGGGCAGGAACATCACGGCGCCGTCCGAGGTTTCGCCTTCGACGATGTATTTGGCGGCGATGTCGTCGACGTGTTTTTTGACGTCCGCCTTGAACTGGCGCCGTGCCGCATCACGTTCGCTGGTGACCAGGCTGTCGTCGAACATGCGGCTGTAATTTTCCAGCGGAAACTTGGAATCGACGCAGACCGTACCGGTCGGCGCAGGCAGGATCAGCACGCAGTCGGCGCGCGCGCCACTTTTCAGGGTGTATTGAAACGCATAGGCATCGGGCGGCAGGCTGTTACGCACCAGCGCTTCCAGCTGCACTTCGCCGAAGGCGCCGCGCGAGCGCTTGTCGCCCAGGATCTCCTGCAGGCTGACCACATTGCTCGCCAGCCCCTCGATTTTCTTCTGCGCCTCGTCGATCACCGCCAGCCGCGACATCACCGAGGTGAAGGTTTCGTTGGTTTTCTTGAAGCCTTCGTCGAGCCGCTCGGCCACCTTGCCGGAGATTTCATTGAGCCGTCCGTCGACGGTTTGCGACAGTTGCTGCACGCGCTCGTTGAAGTGGGCCGTCATGCCTTTCAAGGTTTCCTGCAACAGGCTTTGCTCGGCACGACCCTGCTCAATCAGCTTTTCCAGCATCGCGGTCTGGAACAGGCCGAACTGGCCGGTGACGGTTTCACGCGTTTCCGCCAGCCGTTCGGCTTGCGCAATCTGCAAGGCGGCGAGCTGGGTCTGCATGCGGTCGGATTGCTGCGCCAGACCGGCGTGCAGATCGGTCAGCACCGCGCGGTGCCGGGCTTCCATGTCCAGTGCCAGCAATGCGGGCAGCCCGGCTTGTTCACGCTGCAGCACGCCCAGGCGCCACAGCAACAAAACAACCAACAGGATGAGGGAGGCGAGCCCCAGGAAGAGGCCGATTTCGACTGGATGCATAGGGCGGATTTTACCTGCGCAGGGTATAAAAAAACCCGGCATGAGCCGGGCTTTTTGTTGGGTCTGCAGGCGCCAGCGCCGACAGATTATTAACCGCGATTCGCTTTCTTGCGATCGTGTTCCTGCAGGAAGCGCTTGCGGATGCGGATCGACTTCGGCGTGATTTCGACCAGTTCGTCGTCATCGATGAATTCCACCGCAGATTCCAACGTCAGCTTGATCGGCGTGGTCAGGCGCACCGCTTCGTCGGTGCCGGACGAGCGCACGTTGGTCAGCTGCTTGCCCTTGATCGGGTTGACCACCAGGTCGTTGTCGCGACTGTGGATGCCGATGATCATGCCTTCGTATAGCTTGTCGCCGGGCGAAACGAACATGCGGCCGCGGTCCTCCAGTTTCCACAGCGCGTAGGCCACGGCTTCGCCATTGTCCTGCGACACCAGCACGCCATTGTGGCGTCCCGGCAGGTCGGCTTTCACCGGACCGTAGTCGTCGAACACGTGGCTCATCAGGCCGGTGCCGCGCGTCATGGTCATGAAGTCGGACTGGAAGCCGATCAGGCCGCGCGCCGGGATGTGGTATTCGAGGCGGGTGCGGCCGTGGCCGTCGGATTCCATGTTGGTCAGCTCGCCACGACGGCGGCCGATTTCTTCCATCACCGCGCCCTGGGTGTCGTCTTCCAGATCAATGGTGAGATTTTCATACGGCTCGCACTTCTCGCCGTTGATTTCCTTGTAGACCACGCGCGGTTTGCCGACCGCCATCTCGAAGCCCTCGCGGCGCATGTTTTCGAGCAGGATGGTGAGGTGGAGTTCGCCGCGACCGGAGACGCGGAAGATGTCGGCTTCACCGGTTTCGTCGACGCGCAGCGCGACGTTGACCAGCAGTTCCTTGGCCAGGCGATCGCGGATCTGACGAGTGGTGACGAACTTGCCCTCGGTGCCGGCCAGCGGCGATGAGTTGACCATGAAGTCCATGTTGAGGGTCGGTTCGTCGACCGGTAGCACCGGCAGGCCAACCGGGTTGTCCTTGTCGCACACGGTGACACCGATGCCGATGTCGTCCAGACCTGAAATGATGATGATGTCGCCGGCTTCGGCTTC
>JAAPAA010000335.1 GCA_012274165.1 Thiobacillaceae bacterium | reverse complement strand
CTGGACACGGATGCTGCGTCTGCTGGATGGCGGGGACATGCTGAATGAGGAGGATGCGGCCCTGTTGCGCGAGGCGCAGGCGATGGCGAACGGTGGCTACCTGGATATCCTGCGGCTGGCGGAACCGGGCGCGGACACAAAATAAAACCGGGGCATTTCGCCCCGGTTTTATTGGTCAGTCCGACGAAAGCGAAACGCTTCCGCCCAGCCTGGATCAAGCGAAATTGGCTTCCGCAAATTTCCAGTTCACCAAGTTGTTGAGGAAGGTCTCGACGAACTTGGGACGCATATTGCGGTAGTCGATGTAGTAGGCGTGTTCCCACACGTCCACGCACAGCAGAGCCTTGTCACCGGTGGTCAACGGGGTGCCGGCGGCGCCCATGTTGACGATGTCGACCGAACCGTCGGCCTTTTTCACCAGCCAGGTCCAGCCGGAACCGAAGTTGCCGACGGCGCTGGTCTGGAAGGCTTTCTTGAATTCGTCGAGGCTGCCCCACTTGGCGTTGATGGCATCAGCCAGCGTGCCGGTCGGTGCGCCGCCGCCGTTCGGCGTCAGACAATTCCAGAAAAAGGTGTGGTTCCACACTTGGGCGGAATTGTTGTAAATGCCACCGGCGGGAGCCTTTTTGATAATGGCTTCCAGATCCAGCACCTCGAATTCGGTGCCCTTGATCAGGTTGTTCAGATTCGTCACATATGCCTGATGGTGCTTGGCATAGTGGTATTCAAAGGTTTCCTTGGACATGTGCGGTGCGAGCGCATCCATGGCAAAAGGCAGTGCGGGCAAAGTGTGTTCCATAGCTCTCTCCTTATATTGAACAAACGGCAACGATCGTGTGGCGATCTGATTTGACAATCCAACGTTACATTCAGGGTGTGACAAATACCGACACCCTGAAGAACACTTTAAAGAAAAAGGGCCGGTCTAAACCGGCCCTTTTTCTTGTATTAATTTGGTCGGGACGAGAGGATTTGAACCTCCGACCACTTGACCCCCAGTCAAGTGCGCTACCAGGCTGCGCTACGCCCCGACGAAGCCCAAGATTCTACCAGATGAGCGGCGTCTGACGGAAGCCCATCAACCCAATATTTTAAGGATGGCTGTAATTTCGGCACGCAGGACCGTCGCATCCAGCGTCGCGCTCGCCGTGGCGGGCACAGCTTCAGGCGTGGATCCGGCTTCATGTTCGAGGCGTTGCCGCGCACCGCTGATCGTAAAACCTTCTTCGTACAATAGTTCACGAATGCGGCGAATCAACAATACTTCGTGGTGCTGGTAATAGCGTCGGTTGCCGCGCCGTTTGACCGGGCTCAGTTGGGTGAATTCTTGTTCCCAGTAGCGCAGTACGTGCGCTTTGACCGCGCACAATTCCGACATTTCACCGATGGTGAAATAGCGTTTGGCCGGAATCGGCGGGAGTTCACTCCGGGATGGGCGTTCCAACTTGGGCGCCTTCAACCTGAGATTTGAGTTTCTGGCTGGCGTGGAACGTCACCACACGACGCGCAGAGATCGGCATTTCTTCGCCCGTTTTGGGGTTGCGTCCGGGCCGCTGCGGTTTTTCACGGCATTGAAAATTGCCAAAACCAGACAGTTTGACGATGTCGCCTTTTTCGAGCGACAAACGGATTTCGTCGAAAAACGACTCGACGATGTCTTTCGCCTCGCGTTTGTTCAAACCCACTTTTTCGAACAGCAATTCGGCCAGATCAGCTTTGGTGAGGGTGGTCATACGTGTTGATAAGTGGCGATGAGCGAGATTCAAAAATGCGCGTTAGGTGCGCAAACTGGCATTGCACTGATTGAGCGCGGTATCGACCAGTTTTTGCACTGCGTCGTCCACTTCCTGATCCGTCAATGTGCGTTGAGTATCTTGCATAACTACCCGGATAGCAAGGCTTTTTTGGTTTTCAGGCACGCCTTTTCCACGGTATTCGTCAAACACCTCGATCGACTGCACCTGAGGCAAGGCAGCTTCGCGCAGCGCAGTGAGCAAGCTTCCGGCCGGGGTAGCCGCATCCAGGACAAAGGCCAGATCACGCCTCACAAAGGGGAAACGCGACAAGCTGGCGTGGCGCGGCACGCTGCGCCGGGCGAGCACTTCACTGTCCAGTTCGAACAGGATTGGTGCACCCGGCAAATCAAACGTCTGCACCAGGCGCGGATGCAGCGCGCCCATCCAGCCCACGGCTTTGCCATCGATCCACAATTCGGCGCACTGCCCTGGATGCAACGCAGGATGTACGCCGCGCCGCGTATCCAGCGCGTGGCCGAACAGGCGTTCCAGATCGCCTTTGATATCGAAGAAGTCAATGCGGCGTGCAGAGGCCCCCCACTGTTCAGGCTGCACGTCGCCGTAAGCCAGGCCGCCCAGTTTCATCGGCTGTTCGGCCAGCGACGCGTACACGCGCCCCAGTTCGAAAATACGCACCCGCTCCTGCTGGCGATTGAGGTTATGACGCAAGGTTTCGAGCATGCCCCCCCACAATGTGGTGCGCATCACCGACAATTGGCTGGCGATGGGATTGACGAGCGGCAGCGGGCAGGCACCGGCATCGAGCGCGGCTTCCCACGCCGGGTCGACAAAACTGTAGGTAATGACTTCCTGATAATCCAGGTCGACCACCTTTTGCCGCAGGACGTCGTCAGCCAGCACCGTTTCGTCCTGCGGCAGCATGCGCGATGGCGCTGCGGGCGGCTGGGCGGGAATGTTGTCATAGCCGAAAAGGCGTACCGCTTCTTCGATCAGGTCTTCTTCAATCGTCAGGTCAAAACGAAAACTCGGCGGCGTCACGATCAGGCGATCATCCTGACGCTCAACCTGCGTCCCCAACGCAAGCAGGCCACGCACGACCTGATCCGCATCGATCTCGATCCCCACCACGCGCTTCAGGCGCGCCAGCCGCAAGGTAATTGGCTCACGCGACGGCAACGCAGCCACAACTTCGGTAATCGGCCCCGCCTGACCGCCGCAGATATCCAACAGCAGTTCGGTTGCGCGCTCCATCGCCTGGCGGGTCGCGCCAAAATCCACGCCACGCTCGAAGCGGTGCGATGAATCGGTGGACAGCCCCAGACGCCGCGCGCGTCCGGCAATCGCTGCCGGCGCAAAGAAAGCCGCTTCGAGGAAAACGTCGGCCGTATCGGCTGCCACACTGGTCGGCTGCCCGCCCATGATGCCGGCCAGCGCCACCGGCCCGTTGGCATCAGCGACCACCAGCATGTCGGGGGCGAGTTCGGCCGTCTGGCCGTTGAGCAGTTCCAGCTTTTCCCCCGCACGCGCCATGCGCACCTCGATGCCGCCATTGAGGCGCGACAGCGAAAAGGCATGCATCGGCTGGCCGAGTTCAAGCAACACATAGTTGGTGATATCGACGGGCGCCAACAGCGGACGTATCCCGCTGCGCTCCAGCCGTTCAGCCATCCACAGCGGAGTGGGCGCCTGCGCGTTGATGCCGCGCACCACGCGTCCCAGAT
>JAAPAA010000334.1 GCA_012274165.1 Thiobacillaceae bacterium | reverse complement strand
GTTCAAGGGCAGCACATCGCCCTGATCGACGACGTCATGACCACCGGTACCAGCCTCGATGAACTGGCGGCAACCATGATGCGCGCGGGTGCACGGGACGTGACGTGCTGGGTGGTGGCGCGGACGCTGCCGCCCGGATGAAGGGTGCGGGTATCCAGCGTTCCCTCAGGCCGGTTTCCTTCAAACCCGGCTGGTTCGCTCTGCGTATGCACGGTGGCGCAATGACAGCCAGGCCGCGCCTCCCCCCAGCACAAGGCCACCCCACACATCCACCGCCACATGCTGTCGGGTGGCGAGGGTGGAATAAATGATGCCGACACACCAGATCCAGTTGATTAGCCGACTCCACCGCGGCGCGCCGAATCGGCGCAGCAGGTGATCCAGCCAGATGCCCGAAAAAATGGCGGTGGCGACATGGAGCGAGGGGAATGCATTGCCTGCAGCATCGACGTTTTTAAGGAAACCCACTTCAGGATACCGGGCCCAGTCAATATCGGCTGGAGGGACCGCGGTGGGCCAGAAGTAGAAAACAATCAGCCCCGCCAGGCAGGTTCCGGCCATCGCCATGCCATAGCGATAGAGCTCGGGGCGTGTCGCGAGCAATGCCGGGGGCAGGGAAACATACACCCACAATGAGACATACAGCGGCATCGCCGACGGCTGAAAACTGATCATTTGATCCACCCAGGTAACGGGCATCACCGTGGTCGGGTAGGCCGGGGCTTTGAGCACATAGAAATACGCACCGAAAAACAGGCCGATAAACAGCGGCGTGCCGATCCCTTTCAGAACCCCATGCTGGGTGATAACCGCTGCAATCTGCCGGTACCAGGGCGTTGGCTGACTGTTTTTCAAGGCCTGTTCTCCGGAGTGCGGCAGTGCCGGCTCATGCGTTGTGTGGCGGTCATGCAAGGGCATCACGCAAGCTGACACAACGCAGCCGGGCGGCGGTGGCCGACTCCAGCACCGCAGGCAGCACGTCGAGAATGACCGGAATGCCACGCGGTGAACGTGCCGCATTGCCATCGTGCAGCAGCAAAATAGCGCCCGCCCGCAACCCACGCAATAGTGCATGTTCGACCCGCCCGGCGTCACCGATCCGGGTGTCGAAACCCCGCGCCGACCAGCTGGCGAGCGTCAAGCCGAGCCGCGTCAGCACGGGGTCGAGAAAAGGATTGCGCAGGCCGGCAGGGGCACGAAAAAACACGGGGCGCTGACCGGTAATCTGGCTGAGGGTGTTTTGTGCGGCCTGCAGTTCGCGCATGAAACCCCGCGGGCCCAACAGGGCAAAAGAGTGGCGGTGGTGCTGGCTATGGTTTTCCACGGCATGACCACGGCGTACGATTTCCCGGCAGACATCCGGATAGCGCGCGGCTTTTTCGCCCACACAGAAAAAGGTGGCGTGTGCGGCATAGCGATCCAGAATATCCAGCACCTGCGGGGTGACGAGGGGATCGGGGCCGTCGTCGATGGTCAGGGCAATTTCATGTCTGGCCGTGGCAGCGGCGGGCAGCCGTGTCCAGTTCGGTCCCAGCCAGTTGCTGCGCGGCCACAGACCGGCGGCGGTCAGCACCAGATGGTTGATGACCACGGCGCCCAATGCCCAACCCCATTGCGCGGGGTCGGCGATCACGGCCACCAGCGCCAGAGCATGCAGCGCGACGGATGCGCGGATCAACAGGGTGGGGTGCCAGGCTGGGTCACGCATGACTGGATCCCGCATCGGATTGCCGGGCAAAAATCGCCGAGTAAATCAACGCCAGAATGACGCCCGGCGCGACGGTCACGCCCATCGCCTGCAGGATGGACACGTTGGAAAACGCAAGCAGGCCAAACCCTGCGACGGTGGTGAGGTTGGCAAACAGCATCGAGGCCAGCGTGCGCGGCAAAATGGGCGTGCGCGGATCGGGCCGATCAAAAAACAGGGCGTAATTGGAGCCCACTGCGACCACCAGCAACAAACCCACCAGATGCAAAATAATCATTTGCTGGCCGAATACGCTTAATCCCGCCGTGACGGTGATGACCGCAGCGGCCAGCGGCGCGATGATGCGCAGCACGCGCATGGGCGAGCGAAACACCACCAGCAGCAACGCGATAATGGCAACCAGCCCGCCGAGTGACAGCACAATGGCTTCATGCAGGTAGCCGGAATACAGGCGATCCGACTCGGCCTTCATGTCCACAAACAGCACATCGGGCATTGCGTTCAACACGGCGCGCATATGATCCGCGTCGATGCTGCTCCCCTCGGGCGCGGTCAGCGGCAACAAGGCACGCCATTGTTCCCGTTGCTGAATGAGCAGGGCGTCGACCGCCATCGCCATCGAGGTCTGCTGCAGGTCGCTTGCCTGCAGCAAAGGCTGGCTGCGCGCGGCGGCAGTGTCGGCCAGAAACGGCGTAAACAGATGTGCGCGCACCGGCAAGCCTTGAACGGCTTGCGCCAGGCGGGTTTCCAGCAGCGGGCGCGGAGGCAGGCTGGCCTGGCGTGCGCGTTGCGTGGCCAGGCTGGGCAGATAACGGCTGGGGCTTTCGAAGCCGGCGAGCTGGCCTTGCTCGACTTGTGTTTGCAGCAGCGCGGAAACCCGCTCGGCGGCGCGCAATACGGATTCCTGGTTGGCACCGGATACGACGACCAGATAGCGCACATCCGGCGCGCCCATGTCGGCGCGCAAGCGGGTATCGAGCTCCACATCCGCTTGCGACACCGGACTGAGTGACGCGATGGTGTCGTTCCACAAACTGGCGCGGTTAGCGACCACGATGGCGCACGCCGCCAACAACAATATCGCTGCAGGCCAGCGCAGGGCTGCCGCGCGCTGCACGACACGGGACAGGGTGAGACCGACCGCCGATACATCGTGAATGTGAAAGTTGGCGGGCAGCAGCGAAGGCAGGACGAAGCGCGTCACCGTTGCGGCCACGACCAGTCCGGCAATCGCATACAAGCCGAGTTGCGCCAAACCGGGAAAGCCGGACAGCAGCAGCGAAGCAAAGCCGGCTATCGAAGTCAGCACACCGAGGCGAATGGTGGGCCAGAAGCGCGTGACCCAGCTTTGATGATCCGCACGGTTCTGTTCCGACTGCACGAACAGGTAGATTGAATAGTCCACCGCTTCGCCGATCAGGGCGGTACCAAATCCCAGGGTGATGCCGTGCACCGCGCCAAAGCCCAGGCTGACCGCCGCAATGCCCGCCAGCGCACCGCTGACAACGGGCAACAACCCCAATGCCAGGGCGCTGAAGGAGCGATAAACGAGCAACAGCAGCGTTGCGATGAGCGCTAGGCTGATGATGGACAGGCGGCTGACCTGGCGCTTGATGGTGTCGCGCGACGTCACCGAAAACACGCCGGGACCGGTCATCAGCAGGTTGGCCGATGCGGTAGCGCTGGGAGCCTGGTCGAACGCCTGCCGAATGGCGGCCATGGCGTGTTGCTGGGCGTCGGTGTCGCTTCCTGCAGCACGCGTTTGCATCAGCATCAAGGCGCGCGTGCCATCGCGCGATGCCCATGCCCCCTCCACCAGCTTCGGCTGGCTGCCGCTGTTGAGCTGCTCAAGCAATTGCAGCATTTCCCCGGTCGGATCGCGCGGCAGCAGGGTTTTGACCAGCAATCCGGCAGGCGAGGCCAGCAGATCGATACTGTCGATCAAGGCGGCATGCAGACCGTCTGCGCTAAAGCGTGCAGGCGTCACGGCCGGGCTCAACAGGTAACGATTGTCGAACAGGAAAGCACGGTCGCGCTCGGTGTTGACGGGTTCGCCATTATTGACGCTGACAAACGCAGGGTCGGCGCGCAGACGCTGGGCGATTTGCCGGGAAAGCCGGGCGCGGGTGGGGGCGTCAGCGCCTTCTATGCCCACGAGAATCAGGCGCGAGGCGAGGCCGTCGCTGAGTTGATCCATCAGCAGCTGCTGCTCGGGCGTCGGTGCGCGCGGCAAAAATGCCGACAAGTCGGTTGTGAAGTGGGTGCGGCTGATGATGCCGACACAGGCCAGCAAAAAAATCAGCCACAGCACGATGGCTGCAATGCCGCGGCGGCGCGGGTGGATCATTGCGGCGGCGCCCGCTTTTCGATGGTCATCAACGAACTGTCGCCATCAGCCTGGGTAATCTCGACGCTGCGCACCACGTCCTTGACCCCCTCCATCCGGATGCGCGCGATGACGGTGCCGACCTTGGGGTCGAGCGGGGTGAGCGTCAGGGTCCAGCGTTCAGCGCTGCCGTCCAGCGCCAGGTGATACACCCGCTCCAGCGCTTGGCGATCTCCCGCCAGGGTGGCGCGGATGCTCTCGATCATGCCAGCCACCTCCGGGTAGTCCTTGAGCTGCAGGACATGTTTGCGGCTGCCGCGTTCCAGGGTAAGCGTGTCGCCGTCGAGCACCATGGTCTCGGGCTTGGGTTTGAGGGTACGTTTTTCCAGACGGGCCGGCGCGATGAACAGCAGCTCGCCGGAAGACTCGACCGGCTGGTCGAGGATGGAAATGAACTTTTTCTCGGTGAAGGTAGCCGCGCCTTGCGGGTGCTTCGCCAGACCGTCCATGAGCTGGGCGATGCTCAGCGGAGCGGCCTGAACGCCGGGGCTGGCCAGCAGCGCCAGCCAGACCAGGGCACACATTCGAAAGGGAGGGCGTGTGAGTCGGGTCATGTTTTAGCCGGATCCGTGGGGCGCCAGAAATCAAAGAAGTTGAACCAGTTGTAGGGGGCGGCGCGGCAATGGCGTTCCAGGCAAGCGGCGTAGGCCGCCACGGCGGACTGGATGGCGGCATCGCGGTCGGCGCGCTCGATATGAGTGAAATCAGCCAGCGCCTCGAAGTGAATGGCATACCGGTTGCCGCCCAGATACAGCCCGGTCATGAATACCACGGGCCGCCTGAGCATCGCCGCCAGGCGCATGGAGCCGAGCGGAAATGCGGCTGGCCACCCCAGAAACGGCAGCGTCAGCGTGGGGCCCTCGTCCAGCGCGCGATCCGCCAACACGCCGAGCACCACGCCGTCATCCAGGCGCGCCTTCACCTGCAACATGGAATCGAGCTGCCCCAGCGGAATGATGTCCTGTACCGCCGTCGGGCTGATGGCGGCCAGCGCAGCGTTGATCTGACGGGCGTTTTCCTCGTACATCACCATGGCCACCCGCAAACCGGGCTGTTGCCGGCCGACCGCGCGCACCAGTTCGAAACTGCCCATGTGCGCCCCCATCAGAAACAGCCCCTGTCCATTGGCGTAGGCGGCATCAAATACCTCCCGCCCGTGAACCTCAATCTCAAACAAGTCATAGCGGCCATTGAGCAAATACACCCGGTCGTGGATGCAGGTGGCGAAGCTGTGGAAATGGCGAAACTGCTCGGACAGGCGTGGTGGCCGCCCGAGCACGCGCTGCAGATACACGCGCGAAGCCGCACGGTCGCGAGGCGAAAACAGCAGGAAATACAGGCTGATCCCCGCCAGTACCCAGCGCGACAACGGTCGTCCCAGCGTCAGCGAGATCCAGCTCATCACGCGCAACATCAGCCTGTTGCTGCGCTCCGGGCGCTTGGCCCACTCAGCCTGATGATCGCGTTCAGCCTGCTGATCGAGCCCAGCAGGGGTCATGACGGCGCCCCGTCTGCTACGGCAAAAGTCACGATGCCACTGGCCACCACGCGTTCAGCCGCCTTCAACTCAAAGCGGAACACGCCGGCTGCCGTCGCCGAATAATCGAGGCGCAGACTTTCGCCGGGCTGGACCGGGCTGAGAAATTTCGCCGACTTGATTTGCGCCGCCGCGGCCGCCCTCCCCTGCAACGCGGCCAGCGCAAGCAGCGCCTCGTCCAGCAACACCACACCGGGCAGAATGGGCTGACCGGGAAAATGCCCGGCATAAGCCGGGTGATCGGCTGCGATGGCCAACGGCAAGGAAAGCATCGTCATGCCGGCAGACCGTGCGCGGTTTTTGCCTGCAGGCTGGCCAGCAAGGCGTGCGCCTGCTGACTGGGCAATTTTCCGGTGGCGTTGCGCGGTAGCGCGTCGACAAACAGCAACGGGCGCGGCAGAAAAATGGGATCGATGCGTTCGCGCAGCGCCTGCATCAGCGCGGCCGGGCTCAGCGTCGGCGCCACCACCAGGGCGACCAGGCGATGCACGCATTCCATTTCACCCGCAGCGTCCGGCGGCAACACAAACACCCCGTCCTGCACCCCTGGGATCGCGTTGAGCTGATAGTTGAGATAAGCCAGCGACGTGCGCTTGCCCGCAATGTTGACCAGATCGGCATGCCGGCCGTGCAGCAGGAAATGGCCCGGGCTCGCTTCGATCAGCTCGATCACATCGTTCAGCCGGGTCGGCGTCTCGATGTGTCCGCCCTCGGCCCAGACCACCTCGCCCTCACTGCGCAGCCGAACGCCCGGAAACGTCTGCCAGGCCGCGCCTGCCGTGGTGCGGCGCGTCGCGATCTGGCCGGTTTCGGTGCAGCCGTAAATTTCCAGCAACGGGCAGCCGAGGCGGCGCTCGGCCTCGGCCGCCAGATTGGTCGACAGCGGCGCGGTGGCGGATAGCAGCAGATCAGCGGCAGGGAGCTCAGTCGACGCCGCCAGCAGCGCCCGCAGGTGATACGGCGACGTCACCAGCACGCGCGGCCGCGGCAGTTGTTCCAGGGCCGTGCAGATATCGTCCGGGTAAAAGGGACTGCCGTCATGCAGCGCAGCGCCGCATTGCAGCGGCAGCAGCACCGTGGTTTCCAGTCCGTACATGTGTTGCGCCGGCACCGTGCCCACCAGCGCATGCGCCGGCGTGATGCCCAGGCGCGCGCCCTCTGCCTGCACATTGCGCACCAGACTGCCCCAGTGTTTGCCATGCGGCGTGGGCATCCCGGTGGAGCCGGAGGTAAAAACCAGGGCGATCAGCTGGTCACAATCGATCTGTGGAATACAGGGTTCGGCCACCGCTTGCGGGATTGACGCTGGATAGCGAAACACGGGCAGGTCGACGTCGCACCCATCCTGATCGGCGATGCAAAACACATCCGGCGCGAGCCGCTGCATCTGCCGCACCATTTCCACGGTGTGATTGGGCGGCAGCACGCTCACCCGGCCGCTGACGATGCAGGCCGCCAGCGCAACCGTGAACCGGTAGCGATTGCTGCAGAGGTTGAGCACATGCCGCCCCGCTGGCAATTGGGCCGCAAGCTGCTCAACCTCATGCAAAAACTGTCTAACGCTGACCGCCATGCCGCCGCGCCACGCCACCGTGGCATCGACGCAGGAATGGGTCATCAGCGGCAGAGTCGACATGGCCGACTTAACGCAGGCGCGACGACGCGCCCGAGGTCGTGGCCGGCCTGTTCCAGAAAGCACGCACGCCAACCATGATGCTGTGCTTCTCCATATTCGGCAGCTTGCGCAGACGCACCGCGTATTCAAGCGCGAACATCAGCACGATCAGCGGGAAAGACAGGAAGTTGGCAAAAACCGACCACGCCTCGATGCTGGCGCAGCAGAACAGGACACTGGAAACCAGACTCATCGCCAGAAAAAACACGGTCCACGCCCACGTGATCTGGCGCGTATAGCGAAGCTCCTCGGGCGCAAGGCTGCTGCGATGCACGGCTTCGGCAAACTGGGTGCAAAGCGGGGGCCGCCCGCGCATCAGCGTCGTGCCAAATACCGCAGCCAGCATGAGATTGGTGCCGACATGCTGAAGGAAATACACCCAGCTGAAATTGCGTTGCAGCGCGCCCCAGAATAGCGCCAGCAATACGCCCACGGCCGCACACAGCAGCAACATAAGCAGCCGTTTCGGCGAACGCCAGCTCAGCCACAGCAGGATCGCCAGCGATGGCGTCAGCGAGACCGCCACGCCAAGTGACGGCCAGGTGGCGGCGACCGACGGGGTCGAGCTGTAATGGGCCAGCACGGGATACGCGATGATCCCGGCAGCGATGGCGAACCAGCGAACCGCGCGAACCCAACTCAACTGCATGGCGTCAAACTCATTTCGTCCGGTTGGCCGCGATATGCCGGGTGAGCTCAGCCAGCGAGCTGAAGATGCGGGTGTTATCCGCACTATCCGCGCGCAGCGAAAACCCAAACTGTTTGGACACCACCAGGGCCACTTCCAGAATATCGATGGAATCGAGTCCCAGCCCCTCACCATATAACGGCGCATCGGGCTGAATGTCTTCCGGGCTGAGGTCGAGATTGAGCGCAGTCACGATCAGGCCGGCGACCTCGCGTTGCAGCGCCTCGTTGGATTCGGTGGGATTGGACTCAGACATAACAGTTTCACAGCGATAATGGATGGGGCAACCCGAACCTGCCAAGTTGCACCGCCTATTATATTCGGTAAGCGCGCTGACTGAGTCCGGCTTGTTCCGGATTGCGGCACAACATGCTGATCCGGGTGGGTGGAGCGAGGGAACAGCCTTGTTCCGCCTGCCTGTACGACACACGCAAAACCGGACGCCCTGTCGTCCCAGACGTGCAGATTCCACGGCCCCATCCGGAATCTGCACCCTGCTTTTTCCGACCCGGCATGACACTTGATTGGGACAGGACTAGAAAAAACCCGGCAGGCTTGCTATCATTCTTGTTTTTCCCCGTTTCCCGGAAGCCTTTTTCAATGCCCTACGTCAAAATCAAAGAAAACGAGCCGTTCGATGTCGCACTGCGCCGCTTCAAGCGCTCCATCGAAAAAGTAGGTCTGCTGACCGAACTGCGCGCCCGCGAGTTCTACGAAAAGCCCACCGCCGAGCGCAAGCGCAAGCTCGCTGCCGCAGTCAAACGCCAGAGCAAGCGTCTGCGCGGCCAGCAACTCCCCCCCAAGATGTATTGATTCTGCGGCCACGCAGAACACCGCTCGACTCATGTCGCTGAAAGCACGCGTCACCGACGACATGAAGAACGCCATGCGCGCCAAGGATTCTGCGCGCCTCGGCACGATCCGTTTGCTGCTCGCTGCGATCAAGCAGAGAGAAGTCGACGAACGGATCGAGCTTGACGATGCGGTCATCAGCAGCATCGTCGAAAAACTCATCAAGCAGCGCAAGGACTCGATCAGCCAGTTTCAAACCGCCGGTCGCGACGACCTGGTGGCGCTAGAACAGGCTGAACTTGTCGTGCTGCAGGCCTACCTGCCTGAACAACTGTCCAGCGCCGAAGTCGAGGCTGCGGTGACCGCCGCGATTGCCGAATCCGGTGCGTCGAGCGCTAAGGATATGGGCAAGGTCATGGGCTTGTTAAAGCCCCGCCTCGCCGGCCGTGCCGACATGGGGCAGGTATCCGCACTGATCAAGGCACAACTGGCGGGCTAGGCACCACCCGGCATCTGCCCGGGCTTTTCATGCACCATCCCCTCGGTATGCGGCAACCATGATCCCGCGCGACTTCATCGATACCCTGCTTGCCCGCGTTGATATCGTTGATGTCATCGATCGCCGCGTGTCGATGAAAAAAGCCGGCCAGAACTACCAGGCCTGCTGTCCTTTCCACAGCGAAAAAACCCCCTCTTTCACAGTCAGCCCGACCAAGCAGTTTTACCATTGCTTCGGCTGCGGCGCGCACGGCACGGCGCTCGGTTTCCTGATGGAATACGAGCACATGAGCTTCCCCGACGCCGTGGCTGCGCTGGCGCAGGACGTCGGCCTGCCGGTGCCGGAATCGGCGCAGGAAACCGAGCGCCCGAAACCGCCGCCCGCACTATGGGATGCACTGGAGCAGGCCGCACAGTTCTACAAGCAGCAACTCAAGAAGACCCCGCGTGCCGTTGATTACCTGAAAGGACGCGGGCTCACCGGCGCCATCGCCGCCCGCTACGGTATTGGCTACGCACCCGACGGCTCACCGCTCAAGCAGGTGTTCACCGATTACACAGCCGATGCGCTGGCAGCCTCCGGCCTCGTCATCGACGGCGAGCGCGGACGCTACGACCGCTTCCGCGACCGCATCATGTTCCCGATCCGCAACATCAAGGGGCAGATCATCGGCTTTGGCGGACGCGTGCTCGACAAGGGCGAACCGAAATATCTCAATTCGCCGGAAACCCCGCTGTTTCACAAAGGTTCGGAGCTCTACGGCCTGTTCGAGGCGCGCGCAGCGATCAAGGCCGCCGGCCGCGCCATCGTGGTCGAGGGCTATATGGACGTGGTGGCGCTGGCGCAACACGGCGTGGAATTCGCCGTGGCCGCACTCGGCACCGCCACCACACCCATTCATGTGCGCACCCTGCTGCGCCATACCGACCGCCTGATCTACGCCTTCGACGGCGACAACGCCGGCCGCAAGGCCGCCTGGCGCGCGCTGGAAAATTCGCTGGAAGCCCTGCAGGACGGCAAGGAAATCAGCTTCCTGTTTTTACCGGAAGGCGAAGACCCCGACAGCACCATCCGCGCCCAGGGCCAGGCTGCCTTCCTG
>JAAPAA010000039.1 GCA_012274165.1 Thiobacillaceae bacterium | reverse complement strand
GACTGCGGCTCACAATCCTTGCGGTGCCGCCGGTCATTCCGCTAATCCACGACGGGCTTAAGCTCAACGCCACCCAGATCGGCATTCTCACCGGCTTGCCCTCGATGCTGTTCGCGTTTGCCGCCGTGCCCGGCTCGCTCCAAATCGCGCGGCTCGGCGTACGCACGGCGCTGGTGGTGGGCCTGGCCGTCACCGCGATCGGCGGCGCGCTGCGCGGCGCTAATCCCAACGTGATGTGGCTTTACGCGATGACGGCCGCCATGGGCGCCGGCGTTGCCGTCATGCAGGTGACCATGCCGCCGGCGGTGCGCAATTGGATTCCGCAGCACATCGGCTTTGCCACTGCCGTCTACACCAACGGCCTGCTGGTCGGCGAAATTCTCCCCGTCGCATTGATGCTTCCGCTGGTGCTGCCGCTGGTCGGCGGCAGCTGGCAATGGGGCTTCGTGGTGTGGAGCGTACCGGTCGTCGTTATTGCGGCGCTGATTTTGACGCTGGCGCCGGCCAGCGGTTCGACTTCGAACACAAGCCGCCGCTGGTGGCCGGACTGGAACAGTCACCTCATCTGGCGGCTCGGCATCATGCTTGGCACCACCAACGCCACCTATTTCGCGACCAACGCCTTTTTGCCCGACTATCTCAGGGGCAACGGACAAGGCGACTGGATCAGCGCCGCGCTCACTGGGCTGAACATCGGCCAAGTGCCGGCGTCGCTGCTGCTGCTGGCCTTTGCCCACCGGCTCGAACGCAAGGCCTGGCCCTATGTCGGCTGCGGGCTGCTCTGCGTGCTCTCGACCTGCGGCATCGTGTTCGGCTCCGGCGCCTGGGTGGTGGCCGCGGCGACCGTACAGGGCTTTGCCAATGCGGCGATTCTCATTCTTATCCTGGCGCTGCCGCCTCTGCTGAGCGCGCCGGACGACGTGCATCGCGTCACTGCCGCCATGTTCACCATCAGCTATAGCTGCGCGGTGATCGTGCCGGTTATCAGCGGCCTAGCCTGGGATCTCAGCGGCACGGCCGCCCTGGCATTTGCGCCGATCGCGATCTGCGGCATCATCCTGGTCATCCTGGCGCCGGCGATCAACCACGTCAGACCAGCAGACGCATGATCCCGAAAAGTGGGAACCGGTTTTCGGATAAGATCATGCGCAAAAATTGGAGTTGACCCGATGCGTCCGATTCCAGTGGGAGCGAAGGGCAGCTACACGCTGCGGGTGATGCCCGCGCATCTCGCCAATCAGTTCAAGGACATAAGCCTGCCGCAGGTATTCGCCACGCCGATGATGGTGACCGCCATGGAAAACGCCGCGCTCAACGCGGTGCGCGATTATCTCGACCCGGGCGAAAGTGTGGTGGGCACGCTGGTCAATGTCCGCCATCTGGCGGCGACGCCGGTGGGCCATCAGGTCACCGCCACGGCCGAAGTGACCAAGGTCGACGGCCGGCGCATCGAATTCAAGGTTAGCGCACGCGACGAAATCGAAGAGATCGGCAACGGCACCCACGAGCGCATGGTGGTGGACATGGCGCGCATCGATAAACGGCTGGCGGCAAAAAAGCGGCCCTGAATCACAGTCCTTCACAAGGCCCTTGAATCCTGATTTAAGCCGCAGTATGCATCAATAGATACATCGAATGTATCTATACTGATGTCTAAAACATGATAACCGGCACGCAAATGCGGGCAGCCAGGGCGCTGCTCGGCCTCGACCAGCGCCAATTGGCGCAAGCTTCGGGCTTGTCGCTGCCGACCATCCAGCGCATGGAAGCCAGCGACGGCGTGGTGCGAGGCAATGTCGATTCATTGATGAAACTGGTCGACGCGCTGGCAGCAAGCGGCATCGAATTGATCGGCGAAGGCGCAGCGAGCAGCGGCGGCGGCCGCGGGGTGCGGCTCAAATGATGGTCGTCTACGCGCTATACGGCGTGGCGGCGCTGGTGGTCTTGGCCCCGGTCGCGATCGCACTCGGCGCCTCACCGCGCGGCATCGGTGTGGTTTACGGCGCCAGCCTGATGATCACGTTGACGTTGGGCATGATCGCGCTGCTCTGCCTGTTTGGAATTTCAGAACCGTCGACCGTCACCCTGCCGCTTGGCCTGCCCTGGCTGGGCGCGCATTTCCGCATCGACGCGCTGGCGGCATTTTTCCTTGTGGTGGTCAATCTCGGCGGCGCTTCGGCGAGCCTGTTCGCAATCGGCTATGGCCGCCACGAGGATTCCCCGCAACGCGTGCTGCCATTCTATCCCGCCTATCTCGCCGCCATGAACCTCGTGGTCATGACGGACGACGCCTTCAGCTTCCTGGTGTCGTGGGAATTCATGTCGCTCACGTCCTGGGCGCTGGTGATCGCGCACCATCGGACCGCTGAGAATGTTCGGGCTGGCTATATCTACCTATTGATGGCGAGCTTCGGCACGCTGACTTTACTGCTTGCCTTCGGCCTGCTTGCCGGCCCCGACGGCACCTATGCGTTCGACACCATGCGCGCGTCGCATCCGACCGCCGGGTTGGCGGCGCTGGTGCTGTTGCTCACGATCGTCGGCGCCGGCTCAAAGGCCGGCGTGGTGCCGCTGCATGCCTGGCTGCCACTGGCGCATCCCGCCGCGCCCAGTCATGTCTCCGCGCTGATGAGCGGCGTGATGACCAAGGTCG
>JAAPAA010000038.1 GCA_012274165.1 Thiobacillaceae bacterium | reverse complement strand
CATTAAAAAGGTTAGTCATGCAATTTTCCGAATTGGGTCTTGATCCCATCATTCTTAACGCCGTTTCCACTTCCGGCTATACCACCGCTACACCGGTGCAACAGCAATCGATTCCTGCTGCCATGAGCGGCAGCGATTTGCTGGTGTCGTCGCATACCGGTAGCGGCAAGACCGCGGCATTCCTGTTGCCGTCGTTGCAGCGTTTGCTGATCGAGTCGCCGAGCAAGAGCATCGGCCCGCGCGTGTTGGTGCTGACGCCGACGCGTGAGCTGGCGCTGCAGGTTGAAAAAGCCGCAATCACTTACGGCAGCGGGATGCGCCGTTTCCGTACCGCCTGCCTGGTGGGTGGCGCGCCCTATGGCCTGCAGCTCAAGCGTTTGAGCCAGCCGGTCGACATCGTGGTGGCGACGCCGGGTCGTCTGATCGACCACCTGGAGCGCGGCAAGATCGATTTTTCGCGCATTGAAGTGCTGGTGCTGGACGAAGCCGACCGCATGCTGGACATGGGTTTTGTCGACGACATTCAGGCCATCGCCAAGCGCTGCCCGACCGATCGCCAGACGCTGTTGTTCTCGGCAACGCTTGACGGCGTGGTGGGTAATCTGGCGCGCGAACTGACCAAAAATGCACTGCGCATCGAAATCGCGGCGGTTCCGCATACCGAATCCAAGATCGAACAGCGCCTGCTGTACGCCGACAATATGGACCACAAAACGCGTCTGCTCGACTCGTTGCTGCGTGACGCTGACATGACGCAGGCAATCGTGTTTGCCGCAACCAAGAAAAGCGCAGAAGAGTTGTCCGACATGCTGGCCGACAGCGGTTTCGCTTCGGATGCGCTGCACGGCGACATGCAGCAAAGCGCGCGTAACCGTTCGTTGCAGCGTCTGCGCGAAGGCCGTACCAAGGTGCTGGTCGCGACCGACGTTGCCGCACGTGGCATCGACGTGGCGGGCATCAGCCATGTGATCAACTTCGACCTGCCGCGTCAGGCGGAAGACTATGTTCACCGGATTGGCCGCACCGGCCGTGCCGGTCGCACCGGTATCGCGGTGAGCTTTGCCGGGATGCGCGAAGGCGGCCTGGTGAAGAACATCGAGCGTTACACCGGTAACCGCATCGAAGTCCACACCCTGCCGGGGCTGGAGCCGACACAGCGTCCGCAGAGCGGTGGCGGCCGTCCGGCTTCGGGCAATGGTCGTCCGCGCAGTGGTAATGGTGGCAACCGCAGCACTGGCGGCTTTGGCGAGAAGCGTAGCTTCGGTGGCGCCGAGCGCAGCCATAACTCGGGTGGCTACGGCGCTCCGCGTACGGACGGCGCCCCGCGCGCCTATGGCGATCGTCCGCCGCGTGGCGACAGCCAGGACAACCGAGATCGTGGCGCGCGTTCCGAGCGTCCCGCAGGCGATCGTCCTCGTTCGGACGCGCCGCGTGGCAACCGTTTCGACAATGCCGCGCGCGGCTCGTTCGATAAAGCGCCGCGTACCTTTGCCCCGCGTGAAGGTAACCGGGTAGAGGCAGAGCGTGCGCCGCGTCCCGATGTCGATGGCAACAGCGTCGAATACTGGAAAAAGCGCGAGTCCGAAGCCAAGGCACGCCCCCAGGCGCGCGCGTATGGTGACCGTCCTGCGCGCAGCGCAAATCCCGGTGCCGGCACTGGCGAACCGCGTCGCAGCTATGGCAACGACAACCGTGGCGCGGGCAACCCGCATGCGCGCGTCGGTGTGCGGGGTCGCTTCAAGGATTAAGCCGCAAGCGTCTCCGGTATGACAAAAAGGGTTCCACGTGGAACCCTTTTTTATTGGATGACGATCAGGCATTGAGCCCGGCGTTCGCGTGCACCGGGCTTATCCGCTTGTGTTTGCGTCATTGCCGGATTGTTTGAACAGCTGTCCCTGGGCGGCATCGAAGCCCAGCTGGTACAGCACGGCGAGTTCGTCATCGTGCTCGATGCCGGTTGCGCCCACCTTGCAGCCCAGTTCGTGGGCATATTCACACAGTGCCTTGAGCAGGGCGCGGGTGCCCACGCTGTCCTTGGCCTGCCGGCACAAACTGCCTTCCACCTTGACCCAGTGCGGCCGGATGTCGTGCAGGCAGGTGAGGGTGTGCGCCTGGGGAACAAAGCGGTCAAGCACGATACCGAATCCGCATTGACGCAGGTTGAGCAGCGTCTGCTGGACATTGGGCGTAGTGGCCAGGCGATGGGCGGGCAGTTCGAGATAGAGCCGCTCTGGTGAGGGTACAAAGCCCTTTAGCCATTCGACGAAGGCACTGTCCTGCAGGCTGCTGACAGACAGGTTGACCGAGCGTGCAGCGACGGGATGGTCGTGCTCGGCGGTCCAGGCGCTGGTCAGAATCAGCTTGTCCAGCGTGGTGACCCGGCCTACCTCTTCGGCCAGGTAGACGAAGGCGCCCGCGGGCAGGATGGAGCCGTTGGGGGGTGTGAGCCGGGCATGGGCCTCGATGTGATCCAGCCCGCCATTGTGGTTGCGCAGCACGGGCTGCCACTCGATGCTTAACTGGGCATCCTGCACCGCCTGCCGCATCAGGGTGCGCAGCGAGTCGGTGGCGGGGGTGACGCCGGCAGCCAGACGACTGCTGCCGGACGGCCCGAGTTTTGCATCGCGCAGGGCGCTGTCGGCGCGCGTCAGCAGGCTGGAACTGACCGTTGTGATCTCGTGCGGGGTGGTGTGGCTTGCTTCGGCCAGGGCCGCGCCCGCGTAAACGGCGCAGCAGTTTTCCAGACCGGTTTCATGGATGGCCAGGGTGGCGGCATGCGCCAGTTTGTCGGCCAGGCCAAGCAGGGTGTCGGCGTCGGCGTATTCGAGAATGACGCCGAACTGGGCGCCGTCGATGCGCGCTACGTGATCGGCGGGAAGCCGCTCGCCGGGGCTGGTTTCGGCAGTGCGGATGGCGGCGGCGACGGCGCGAATCAGGCGGTCGCCCGCTTCGCGCCCGAGACGGCTGTTGCAGGCATTTAACCCGTCCACCTGCAACAGGATCAGGCCGCAGGTGTGGCCGTGTTCATTCAGGGTGTCGAGCAGGATGGGGAGGAAGAAGGCGCGGTTGGCCAGCCCGGTATGCGGATCCTGATACAGATCGGCTTGCAGTTTTTGCACCAGGGCGGATTTGTCGACCAGCATGCGGCCGACCACGTCGGACATGCGGTTGAGCGACAGGCTGATGTGATGCAGTTCGCGTACCCGGGGCAGGGGGTCGAGGCGGGTGAACTCGCCCTCGGCCGCCTTCAGCGCCAGCTGTTCCATTTTGCGCAAAGGCGCCAGCGCGCGTGCCAGCAAGGCGGCCCCGAGCAGGGTAGCAATCGTCAGGAACAGCAGCGTCAGCCACAGAGTGTTGCGGGCAATGATCCACATTTGCTGATAGGCAAAGCCGGGATGACTGCTGATCTGAATGATCGTGCGTTTGCCGTCGGATAGGGCTTCGGCTTGACCGTTGGCCACGTCCAGCGGCAGCATGCGTACGAACCAGTCAGGAACGCCGTCTACCTGCATCGGGAAGGCGCTTTCCAGCAGGATGGTCCCATCGGGTTGGCTGAGGGTGATGCGCTGGTAGTAACCGTTGTCGAACAGGCCGTCGACGCGGCTTGCAGTGGCGTCCGGCTCGTTGCTCAGTTGCCGCGCCAGCGTGTTGGCGGTGCCCTGCGCGTGGCTGACTAATTGCCGTTGCAAAAAGTCGCGGGTACCGGACAGGTTGGCGAGGAATAGCGTTAGTCCAAGTAACAGAAAGCTCAGTGCGAGCAGGCCGGCGAGCAGGGTTTTCAGGCTGATGGTGGGCTTCATGTAATCCTTGTGAGCGTGTTCTGGCATGCAAGCTGCTGCGCTATCTGATATCGGATTGCTCCGGACTGGACTTGATGCCGTCAGGCAGATTGTTCAGACGCGATGAGCCGCTGCATTGTCATCCGAAAACGCCTACATCCGGAAAAAATTACGGCAAGCGCACGCTTGCCGCCATCGCGTCGAAATCAGGCAGGCTGCGCTGAAAACAGACAATTCCCGGCGGCTTCGTATTGCAGGATGAGGCGGTCTTTGGCGTCGATCATGACGCGCTCGATCGGCAGGCCGCGTTCGTTTTGTAGCGGATGTGCAAACGCACGGCGGGCTGGCCGCCGAGGCTGGCGGGGGTGTTGAAAAACACTTGCAGTTGCGGTGGCGTCGCTGCTTTTCCATTCGGCCAGCGCGAGTTCGGCGAGTTCGTGCGGCAGCATGTCGCCACGGGTGATGCGCTTGGTGTGCGGCAGCTTGATATCGTGCAACTGACGGTAAACGACGAGGCATTCAGCGCGGGGCCGTCGCGGGTGATGAAGGTGTTGCTGCTGTCGGAGAATTTGAACCCAGCCGAGCGGCAGTTCGACGGTGTAATCGCTGGTTCTGGTTTCGACCCGCTGCTGGAGTCGACGTGCGTCCAGGTGGTACAGACGGCGCGGCTGGCCAGCACCCAGGCCAAGTGCACGATACGGCGGGGCGAATTGCGGCGCAGCCTGCATCGCGCTGCGGTATTTGGCTTCTGCGCGTTCGGAATCGCCCGTTTCGCCGCGCGGGCGATAGGCTTCGCCCAGGTAATACGGCGGCCTCGGGCGGGTATTCAGAACGGCGTCCAGGGTCGGTCAGCACGAGAATGAGCTGCTTGTAGCGGTACGCGGCGTGGTCGGCGTCAAGCGAGACGAGGCGCGGCGCGGCAGTGGTGTCGAAGTAGCGCTTGCGTGCGGTTTCGCTGCCGCTGGCGTTTTTCGACAGGTCACTGAAGTGGTCGATGCGTTCCTGCAGCTTGGGGTGACTGGCAAAAAAACGGTTCCTGGATGTCTGCGGTGGCCCTGATCTCGGCCAGCAGCTGCTCGAAGGTGCGGACCGATTCGCGCGGGTCGTAGCCGGTGGCAAGCCACTGGTAGCCGATTTCGTCGGCATGGTGCTCGTGCTCCTGTGAGTAGCCGAACATCGACGAAAACGCGACGAGGTCGCCGACCAGCGGAACGCCGAGCATGGCGACCACCAGTGCAAACGCGCTGGCGTTCTTGGCCTGTTCGGCCTGCTGCAGCGAGTAGCGGTGGGTGAAGTGCGCGCCTTCGTGCGCCATCACGGTGGCGAGCCGGGCTTCGTTCTGGAAGCGCGCGATCAGGCCGGCGTTTACATAAACGCTGCCGTTGGGCAGAGCGAACGCGTTGATGTGCTGCGCGTTGAGCAGATGGACGTGGAGGCGGCCTTTGAATCCGGGATAGAGCAACGCCAGGCCGGGGCCGACGGTGTAGTCGAATTCGTTTTTCTTGTGCGCCCACGCATCCATCTCGCTACGACCATACACAAATACCGATTGCGCGACACGTTCGTACCGGCCAATGTGGGCTTCGAGCTGGTCGGCCTGCAGGGGGGCGAGTGCCGGCGCGGGCAAACCTGCGCACGATTTTTTTCGGGCGCGCGGCCGGATCTTGCGTGAGCGCCGGATGACCGCGCTCATGGCGCAAGCGCGGGCGTTGCCAGTACACTTGCCGCCACTAGAATCACCGCGAATAGGGTTCGCATGACACACCACTCCGAACCGGGCTTTTACCCTATGGCAAAGCCAGAAATGGGTCAACCACCTCCCGGCGCAGCATGGCGTTGGGTGAGCGAGCGCGGTTTGCGGCTGGCAACGGGCGACGCGACGCTGGCGCACTATGCCGCGCTTGCCAAGCTCAATTTACCGGAAATTGAGGACATTATCCCGGCAGATGGCAGCGTGTTGCTGATTGTGCATCGGGGCGAAGCGGTTTCGGCGGCGTTGCGACAGGCGCTGGTTGAAGCTTCGGTAAGCGCGCCTGTGGTAAGCACCGCGCTGCATGAAATCGCCGTTGAATATGGCGGTGCGGCGGGGCCCGACTTGGCCGAGCTGGCGCAACAGGCGGGAATGGACAAGGCAACATATATAAATCGCCATTCGGCGGTGGAATATACGGTCGCCTTTTTGGGATTCCAGCCGGGTTTTCCGTATTTGCGCGGTTTGCCACCCGGGCTGCACGCGCCGCGCCGGGCGTCGCCGCGGGTGCGCGTGCCTGCGGGGAGCGTGGCGGTTGGCGGCGGCTACTGCGGCATCTATCCGGCCAGCGGCCCCGGCGGCTGGCACCTGATTGGCCACACCGGCGCCGTGTTGTTCGATCCGCTGCGCGCAGCCCCCACCCTGCTGTTGCCGGGTGACCGTGTGCGTTTCGTTCCAGCATGATTGAAGTCTTGCGTGCCGGTCTGTGCGATCTGGTGATGGATCAGGGGCGATTCGGTTATGGCGCACTCGGCGTGCCGGTGGGCGGTGCGGCTGATCCGGCAGCGCTGGCAGCAGCAAATTGTCTGGTGGGCAACGATACCCGTGCGGCAGGCTTGGAAGTCACGTTGTCCGGCCCCGCGTTGCGCTTTCCTGCGGGCGGCGTGGTGGCGCTGACCGGCGCGCGCTGTGCGGCCACCCGCAGCAGCAGCGCAGCGGTAGTGTGGAACACAACGCTGGTGCTGGCAGCCGGCGAGACCCTGACGCTGGGGCGTGCGGAGGCCGGGTGCCGTTGCTGGTTGGCGGTGCGCGGGGGGCTGGCGGTGCCGTTGGTGATGGGCAGCCGCAGCACATGCCTACCCGCCGGTTTTGGTGGGTTTCAGGGGCGGGCGCTGCAAGCCGGGGACACGTTGCCCACGGGAGGTGAACGTGGAGAAGTGCGGCGGCTGCGTGCGCAGCCGCCGGCCCGCTCCGCCGGAGCGCACCCTGAAGGGCATAAATGTCTGCGCGTGGTCGCGGGGCCGCAGACAGAATGGTTCGATGATGCCGGGCTGGCGGCTTTTTTCAGCAGCCCTTATCGGGTGGAGGCAGCGTCCGACCGGCGCGGCTTGCGGCTGCGCGGGGCAGCGGTCACGCATCGCCGGCTTGAACTGCCATCGCAGGGGGTATTGCCCGGTGCAGTTCAGGTTCCGCCCGACGGCCAGCCGATCATTCTGGGCTGGGATGGCCCGGTCACCGGTGGTTATCCGGTGATTGCCGGGGTGATTGCTGCGGAGTGGCCGTGGCTGGCGCAACTGCAGCCAGGCGATGCGGTGCGGTTTGAAACCATCGAAGTCGAAGCAGCGCAGGCGCTGGCCTTTGCAACATGGCCAATCAAGGAAACCGAATGATCGAACTGAATGCCGATGTCGGCGAAGGCTGCGACGACGCCAGCCTGATGCCGTATCTGAACCGGGTGTCGATTGCCTGCGGCGGCCATGCCGGTGACGCCGCCAGCATGAGTGCCGCCTTGCGGCTGGCATCCGAACATGGCGTGGCGGTGGGCGCGCACCCGAGTTATCCCAATCGCGCGCAATTCGGTCGCCGGGATCGGGCGGCGACAGCCGAGGAGATCGTGGCATGGGTGACGCAGCAAACTGAATCTCTGGCTGAACAGGCCGCGCGGCTGGGGTTGCGGCTGGTACATGTCAAGCCGCACGGCGCCTTGTACAACGTGGCCGCGCGCGATGCGGTTACGGCGCAGGCGATTGTGCGGGCGGTGGCGGCGCTGGATCCGGCGCTGGTAGTGGTGGGCCTGTCGGGTTCGCAGCTGATCGCTGCTGGGCAAGCCAGCGGGCTGGCGGTGCTGAACGAGGCGTTTGCCGACCGCCGCTATCAGAACAGCGGCCAGCTGGTTTCACGTGAAACCAGCGGTGCGCTGATTGTCGACCCCCGGGTTGCTGCCGCGCAGGCTGTCGCGTTGGCGCGTGGTCGGCCGATCGGCAGCTTGAGCGGCGACCGCATTGTGGTGCAGGCGGACACGATTTGCCTGCACAGCGACACCCCTGACGCATTAAATATTGCGCGCGCCGTCCATGCCGCGCTCAATCGCGGATAATCCCGCACTCGCTCTTTTTACCGCCAGATCATGCCTTTACTTACTTTTGACCGCCTCGAATTGGCCTATGGCCACCACCCGCTGCTGGACGGCGCTTCTTTGGTGGTCGATGCGGGCGAGCGCATCGGCCTGATCGGCCGCAATGGCACCGGCAAGTCCAGCCTGCTGAAAGTCATCGCCGGAATCAACCCACCGGATGCGGGCGACGTCTGGCGCAAGCCGGCGCTGAAGCTGGCCTATGTACCGCAGGAGCCGCAATTCCAGCCCGGCCACACGGTGTTCGAGGCGGTGGCCGAGGGCGTGGGCGAGGCGCAACGCCTGCTTGCCGATTATCACGACGCCGCGCATCGCGTGGCCGAAGGCGACATGGATGCGTTTGAAGACCTTGAGCGGCTGTCGCACGAACTGGAAATTCACGACGCCTGGCGGCTCAACAGCCGGGTGGAGGAAACCATGCAGCGCTTGGGACTCGATGCCGATCGCACGGTCGAGACCCTGTCCGGCGGCCTGAAAAAGCGGGTGGCGCTGGCGCGCGCGCTGGTCACCGAGCCCGAGTTGCTGTTGCTCGACGAGCCGACCAACCACCTCGACTTTGCAGCGATTGAATGGCTGGAAAGCCTGCTCAAGGAGTTCAAGGGCGCGCTGCTGTTCATTACCCATGACCGGCGCTTTCTGGATAATGTCGCCAACCGCATTGTCGAGCTTGATCGCGGCCAGTTGCGCGAATATCAGGGTAATTTCAGCGCATATCAGCTCAAGAAGGCCGAACAGCTTGAGATTGAGGAAGTGCACAACCAGAAATTCGACAAGTTCTGGAAACAGGAGGAAGTCTGGATCCGCAAGGGCGTGAAAGCGCGGCGCTGCCGCGACGAAGGCCGGGTGCGGCGGCTCGAAGCCTTGCGCCTTACCCGCGAAGCGCGCATCGGCCAGACCGGACAGGTGGGCTTCCAGATCGACTCCGGCGAGCGTTCGGGCAAGATCGTCGCCGAGATGGATCACATCAGCTACGGCTACGATGACCGCACGCTAATCCGCGATTTCACTGGCACCCTGTTGCGCGGCGACAAGCTGGGGCTGCTGGGGCCGAACGGTGCGGGCAAAACCACGCTGATCCGCCTGATCCTCGGTGAATTGCAGCCGACGTCCGGCACGATCAAGCAGGGCACCAAGCTAGAAGTCGCCTATTTCGACCAGTTTCGCAACCAGTTGAACGACGATGCCACCCTGATCGACACCATTGCGCCCGGTTCGGACTTTGTTGAAATTGGCGGGCAGCGCAAGCACGTCATCAGCTATCTGGAAGATTTTTTGTTCCCCGCCGAGCGTTCGCGTGCCAAGGTTTCGGCTTTGTCGGGTGGCGAGCGCAACCGGTTATTGCTGGCGCGGCTGTTTGCGCGTCCGGCCAATCTGCTGGTGCTGGACGAGCCGACCAATGACCTTGACATCGACACCCTGGAATTGCTGGAGCAGTTGCTGCAGGAATACAGCGGCACCGTATTGATCGTTTCGCACGACCGCACCTTCCTTGATAACGTGGTGACGCAATCGATCGTGTTTGAGGGTGACGGCAAGCTGACCGAAATCGTCGGCGGCTATGGCGACTGGCTGGCCTGGAAGCGACAGCAAACCCAGGCGCTGGTCGCAAAGACAGAGGCGACCAAACCCGTTACCGTCAAACCCGCACCCAAATCCAAACTGAATTACAAGGACGCGCGCGAACTCGAAGCGCTGCCCGCGCAGATCCAGCAGCTGGAAACCGAGCAAATGGATATCGCAGCGCGACTGGCTGACCCAGCGCTATATCAGACCGATCCAAAGGGAGCGGCCAAGCTGCAGTCCCGCAGCGAGGCGATCGATACCGAGTTGCTCGATGCGCTGGCGCGCTGGGAAGCGCTGGAGGCAAAGCAGGCTGGGTAGTGGGTCGCGTGAATGTTTCACGTGAAACTGAACCGGTCAGCGGGTAAAATGCGCCGATGAAATTCCCCGATTCCTTTGATGTAATCGTTGTAGGTGGCGGCCATGCCGGCACCGAGGCCGCGCTGGCGTCTGCGCGCATGGGCGCGAAGACGCTGCTGCTGTCGCACAACATCGAAACCCTGGGCGCGATGTCGTGCAATCCGTCCATCGGCGGCATCGGCAAGGGGCACCTGGTCAAGGAAGTCGATGCGCTGGGCGGCGCGATGGCGATCGCCGCCGACGAGGCCGGCATCCAGTTCCGTACCCTGAATTCGTCCAAAGGCCCGGCGGTGCGCGCCACCCGCGCGCAGGCTGACCGGCTGCTATATAAGGCGGCGATCCGCCAGCGGCTGGAAAACCAGCCTAATCTCACCTTGTTCCAGCAGGCGGTCGATGATCTGCTACTCGATGGCGATCACGTGGTCGGCGTGAAAACCCAGCTGGGTATTGTGTTCAGCGCGCGCACAGTGGTGCTCACCACCGGTACTTTTCTTGCCGGGTTGGTGCACGTGGGGCTGGAAAACTTTGAGGCGGGGCGCATGGGCGATCCGCCCTCAGTGTCGCTTGCCGCGCGCCTGCGCGAGCTGAGCCTTCCCGTTGGCCGGTTGAAGACGGGCACTCCGCCGCGTATCGATGGCCGCAGCATCGACTACGGCCGGACGCAAATCCAGCCGGGCGATGACCCGGCGCCGGTGTTCTCCTTCATGGGTAATGTGGCGATGCACCCGGCGCAGCGTCCATGCTGGATCACGCATACGACTGAGCAGACCCACGAAATCATCCGTGGCGGGCTGGACCGTTCGCCGATGTACACCGGCGTGATCGAAGGGGTGGGGCCGCGCTACTGCCCGTCGATCGAGGACAAGATCACCCGCTTTGCCGACAAGGCTTCGCATCAGATTTTCCTCGAGCCCGAGGGGCTGACCACCCACGAGATTTACCCCAACGGTATTTCGACCTCGCTGCCGTTCGATGTGCAGTTGGCCATCGTGCGTTCGATACCCGGTTTGGAGAACGCACACATCCTGCGCCCCGGTTACGCCATCGAATATGACTATTACGACCCGCGTAACTTGAAGGCTTCGCTCGAAACCAAATCCATCCGCGCCTTGTTTTTTGCCGGCCAGATCAACGGCACCACCGGCTATGAAGAGGCGGCGGCCCAGGGTTTGCTGGCAGGAATCAACGCGGCATTGCAGGTGCAGGAAAAAGACGCCTGGAGTCCGGGGCGGCACGAAGCCTACCTTGGCGTGCTGGTCGACGACCTGATTACGCGCGGCGTTTCCGAGCCCTACCGCATGTTTACCAGCCGTGCTGAATACCGCCTGCAACTGCGCGAGGACAATGCCGATATGCGCCTGACCGAAATCGGGCGTGAACTGGGCGTGGTGGACGATGCGCGTTGGGATGCCTTCAGCCGCAAGCGCGACGCGGTTTCACGTGAAACCGAACGGCTCAAGGCGACCTGGGTGAATCCGGCGATGTTGCCTGCCGAGGCGGCCACCCGCCTGATCGGCCAGCCAATTGACCATGAATACAGTCTGTTCGAGCTGCTGCGCCGCCCCAATTTAAGTTATGCGCAGGTGCTGACCTTGCCCGGCGGCGGTGGCGGCGTTAATGACCCGAGCGTCTCCGAACAAGTCGAAATCGCGGCTAAATACCAGGGTTACATCGACCGCCAGAACGACGAGGTCGACCGCCAGCGCGATCAAGAAACCGTGCGCCTGCCGACGGATATCGATTACAGCCTGTTCACCGGGTTGTCGATGGAGGTGCGCCAGCGCCTGCAAAAAGCCCGCCCCGAAACCCTGGGGCAGGCGGCGCGTTTGCAAGGGATTACTCCAGCCGCGATCTCGGTGCTGCTGGTATACGCCAAGCGCGGCTTCAAGCCTGACGAACAGAAACAAAGCGCATGAGCTTGCAAACCCAACTCGCGGCGGGAATCGCCGCTCTCGGTCTGGCTTTGCCCGAAGGCGCCGAGGCGAACCTGCTGGCTTATCTGGCGCTGCTGGACAAATGGAACCGGGTCTACAACCTGACGGCGGTACGCGATACCGAGCGCATGGTGAGCCATCATTTGCTGGATTCGCTGGCGGCAGTGGCCTTTTTTCAGGGCGGCTGTCCTGATTTGATTCGTGTGCTCGACGTCGGCAGCGGCGGCGGCCTGCCCGGTATTCCGCTGGCGATTGCGCGGCCGGAATTGCAGGTAACGCTGATCGACAGCATCGCCAAAAAAACGGCTTTTCTGTTGCAAGCCAAGGCCGAGCTGGGCTTGGCGAATCTGCATGTGGTCACCAGCCGGGTGGAGGATTTCCGTCCGTTGGCCGGGTTCGACATCATTACCTCGCGCGCGTTTTCCGACCTCAAGGAATTCGTCACGCTGACGCGTCATCTGCTCAAACCTGGCGGCCACTGGCTGGCGATGAAGGGCTTAATTCCGCACGAAGAGATCGCTTCCTTGCCGGATTGGGTGAAAGTGAGCGCTAACCATTCGCTTGCTGTCCCGGGGCTGGAAGCGAGCCGTCATTTGATTGTTCTGGAGCCTGTCGTATGAGTCGAATCCTGGCGATTGCCAACCAAAAAGGCGGTGTCGGCAAGACGACGACAGCGGTGAATCTGGCCGCGAGTCTGGCCGAGCTCGGGCAACGCGTACTGCTGGCCGACCTCGATCCGCAAGGCAACGCGACCATGGGCGCGGGCATCGAAAAGCGCACCGCGCTGCCGACGGTGTACCAGATCCTGCTCAACCAGGTGAGCGTCAGCGACGCGCGGGTGCGTTCAAAGCCCGGGCATTTCGACGTGATCCCGGCCAACCGCGAGCTGGCGGGGGCGGAAATCGATCTGGTGAATCTGGAGCAGCGCGACATGCGGCTGAAGGCGGCGCTGGAATTGGTGGCCAATGAATATGATTTCATCCTGATGGATTGCCCGCCGACGCTGAACCTGCTGACCGTCAACGCGTTTGCGGCGGCCGAGTCGGTGCTGATTCCAATGCAGTGCGAGTATTACGCGCTGGAAGGGCTGACCGATCTGGTCTCCACCATCAAGAAGGTCAAGCAGCGGCTCAATCCAGCCATCCAGATCGAAGGCTTGCTGCGCGTGATGTTCGATCCGCGCAGCACGCTGGCGCAACAGGTGTCCGATCAGATCAAGCAGCATTTCGGTGACAAGGTCTACGACACCGTGATTCCGCGCAACGTGCGGCTGGCCGAAGCGCCCAGCCACGGCTTGCCGGTGCTGGCCTACGACCGCCAGTGCAAGGGCGCGAAAGCCTACATGGAATTGGCCGAAGAAACGCTCAAGCGCGCCGGCCTGACAGCAAGGGAGAAAGTACATGGCTAGAATTAAAGGGTTGGGGCGCGGACTCGACGCGCTGCTCGGTGGCGAAGACAACGCCGCGCCGCCGCAGGGCGAACTGCGCATGATGAACGTGTCGCAACTTGCGCCCGGCAAATACCAGCCGCGCACGCAAATGGATAGCGAATCGCTGCAGGAACTGGCCGACTCGATCCGCGCGCAGGGCTTGATGCAGCCGATCCTGGCGCGCGAAATCGCGGACGGATTCGAGATCATCGCGGGCGAGCGGCGCTGGCGTGCAGCGCGGCTCGCCGGGCTGAACGAAGTGCCGGTGCTGCTGCGCGAAGTGGCCGACGATGCGGTGGCGGCGATGGGACTGATCGAAAACATCCAGCGCGAAGACCTCAACGCCATCGATGAAGCGCATGGCTTGCAGCGCCTGATCCACGAATTTGGCATGACCCACGATTCGGCGGCGCAAGCGGTCGGCAAGTCGCGCGCGGCGGTGTCCAACCTGTTGCGGCTGCTGAATCTGTCGCGGCCGGTGCAGGACATGCTGACCGCCGGGCTGATCGAAATGGGCCACGCCCGCGCGCTGCTGCCGCTTTCCGCGGGCGTGCAGCGCGAGCTGGCGCACGAAGTCGAAACGCGCGGCCTGTCGGTGCGCGAGGTCGAGCGCCGCGTGGCCCGCCTGAAGGAGCCTGCCGCCGCTGCGCCCGCGCCATCGGCGGTCTCGCGCGACCTGTTGCGGCTGGAAGAAAGCCTATCCGACGCGCTGGGAATGACCGCGCGGGTGCAGACGAACAAACAGGGCAAAGGCCGTCTTACCCTGAGCTTTTCCAGTCACGCAGAATTGCAGGGGTTGCTGGAAAAACTGGGGATTGCGCTGTAAGGACGTTCCAACTTGTTGAAGGAGGGTGCATGCCCGCGATGTCAGCACAGGTAACCGTGATGCCTTCGGGCCACACCTTCACCATCGAAGGCAACGACACGATATTGCAGGCCGCGCTGCGTGCCGGCATTCCGCTCAATTACGGCTGCAGTGGCGGTAATTGCGGTGAATGCCTAGCGCGCCTGGTGTCGGGCGAGGTCAGCAAGGTCCATCCGCATGACTTTATAGTCAAGGAAGTGGACAAGGCCAAAGGCGCCTTGTTGATGTGCGCCTACACGGCGGTCGGCGACATCGTGATCGAGGCAGGCATCGCGGGCGCCGAGGATATTCCGCAGCAGACTATTGTCACGCGGGTGAAGGCCATCGAACCGATCGACGAGAGCATTCTGGCCCTGCATTTGATGACGCCGCGCAGCCAGCGTCTGCGTTTTCTGGCCGGGCAGTCGGTCAGGCTGGAGGCCGGCGGGGCGGCCGGGGATTACTACATCGCCAGCTGCCCCTGTGACGACCGCCATATCGAGCTGCATGTCCGCCGCGACCGCCAGGCGTTTGGCGAGTGGGCGTTTGCGGGCCTGAGCAAGGAAGACGCGGTGACGCTGAGCGGCCCTGCCGGCGGATTTGTCATCCAGCTGGAATCGCGCCGCCCCATTATCTTTGTGGCGTGGGATGACGGCTTTGCCCCGATCAAAAGCCTGATCCAGCACGCCATGTCGCTGGAGGTAGCGGAGAGCATGCATCTCTACTGGCTGGCCGACAAGCTTGCGCACTACCAGGAAAACTATGTGCGTTCGCTGGCCGACGCGCTGGATGACTTTGAATACAGGATGCTGGACGCGGACGCCGATTCCGCGCAACTGGCCGAGCGCGTCCTCGCCGGCCACCCGGATCTCACGCGTTACGACATCTATGCTACGGGTCCGGCCGAGTTTCTGGACTGTCTGCGCGCAGGCGCTTTGGCGCGAAATCTATCGGTGCTGGGTTGGCATGGAGAGGTGATATGAAGAGCGGGATCCCTTTGACGTCTGGGGTTGGCCACTGCGCATGAAAACCCTGCTGGCGCGGTTGCACACCCGGTTGTGGCGAGATGGCCATGACACGTTGCCGGCCTGGCACGCGCTGCCGCTGGGGCTGGTTCGTGCGCTGGTGCTGTCGATTCGCGACATTACGGGCGAACGCCTGAATCTGCGCGCGATGAGCCTGGTGTACACCACGCTGTTGTCGCTGGTGCCACTGCTGGCGGTGAGTTTCTCGGTGCTCAAGGCGTTTGGCGTGCATAACGCCGCGCGTCCGGCTTTGCTCAGTCTGCTCGCACCGCTGGGCAAGGACAGCGTGCTGATGGTGGATCAGATCACCGGCTTTGTGGACAACATCAAGGTGGGTGTGCTCGGCGTGGTGGGCATGGTCATGTTGCTATACACCGCAGTCTCGCTGGTGCAAAAGGTAGAGCAGGGCTTCAATGAAGTGTGGCGCGTGCGCCGAGAACGCACCTTTGCACAGCGTTTCAGCAATTACCTGTCGGTCATTTTTACTGCACCGGTGCTGCTGTTTGCCATCGCGACCATCGGCGCCTCGGTATTTGATGACGCCATTCTCAACTGGCTCGGCGTGAGTGGCACCCTGGCCGCTGGGATACGCGTGCTGCAACGCATGCTGCCGCTGCTGATCCTGGTCGCCGTGTTCACCTTTATCTACACGCTGGTGCCCAATACCCGCGTGCGTACCGTGCCTGCCATCACCGGTGCGCTTGTTGCCGCCTTGTTGTGGGAGGCGTCCGGAGTGCTGTTCGCGTACTTTGTCGCGGGGTCGGCCAATTATGTGGCGGTGTATTCCGGTTTCGCCATCGTCATTGTGTTCATGGTGTGGATCTACGTTATCTGGCTCATCCTGCTGTTCGGCGCCTGCGTGGCCTTCTATATGCAGAACCCCGGTTACAGCACTGGCCATGACGATGGGGCTGAACTCAGCCCGCGCCAGCGCGAACGCATTGCGCTGGCTGCGCTCGGCCAATTCGCACGTGCCCACACCGACGGCGTGCCCGGCATGACGCCACACCAGCTCGCACATTATTTGCGCCTGCCCGAGCCCTTGCTTGAGGACGTGCTTGCGCCTTTCTTCGATCAACAGCTGGTGGTTCGCACCGAAGATCCGCTGCCGCGCTGGCTGCCTGCAGTTGATCCCGCCAGCGTGTCGCTTGATCACGTGTTCGAACTTTTGCGCAGCCAGGGCGAACAGCATCAACCGCGCCCGCATGAGCTTGCTGCCGCGCCGGCGTTAAATACACTTGAACAGCGTCTGGCCGAAGCCCAGAAAGCCGCGCTGGGGGACATGACCTGGCAGGATTTGGGCGCAGAGCGGGTTGAGGGCACCCCGATTAAATCATTGTGAAATGGCTGCAGGCGACCGGGCTATTTTCGGCTATACAACATCAGCACACGGCGAGTTCCATCAGATCACTTGATGATTGCATAGACCCCCCTAATTCAAGTATCATCACCGGCTAATGTTCCACGGCATACATTCGGGCATCCAGCGGGTAGCCATGGCGCAAGCGGCACTCGCGTTGATCGCAGCGGTTATCGGCGGCGTGTTTGCCGGGGTCGACGCAGCGCTGGCGGCGCTGTTCGGCGGGTTGGTGGCGCTGGCAGTGAGTGCGGTACTGGTATGGCACGAGCGGCAGTCGAAGCGCCATCCGGAATGGGATCAGCATCGTTTGTTCAAGATGTTCATTCGTGCCGGGGTTGAGCGCCTGTTCGTTCTGGTGGGGTTG